>NZ_JBAKHP010000016.1:0-141630 GCF_036902745.1 Micromonospora sp. CPCC 205554
AGCCGGAGATGCTGCCGGTGAACAGCGGCTGCGCCGACGACCACCCGTTCGGGTTCGTCGGGTCGTTCGACGTGCGATAGGAGAAGGCGGTCGGTCCCCACTGGTAGGCCAGGACCCAGATGTTGCGGGGCGCGAAGTAGAACAGGGTGGGCGCGACGGTGCCGGAGGACATCGCGTTCTGGCTGGCGGAGGCCATCTGCGACCAGTTCGAGAACAGGCCGAAGTTCATCGACCCCCACCTCGTGCCGGTGTCGTGCGTGGTGGCGTAGACCAGGTGTTGCCCGTTGTAGGGCACCACTGTGAAGTCCTTGAGCGACACCCAGCCCGAGCGCGGCTGCGCCAACGCGCCGGTCGACGACCACCGGTACGACGACGGCAGGCTGCACGTGTTGCCCGGCGGCGGCGTCGTGGGCGGTGCGGTGGTCGGCGGCGCCGTGGTGGGTGGCGCGGTGGTGGGTGCGCCGGTCGGGCCGCTGGTCGGCGTGGTGGTGCCGCCGGTGCAGGTCACCCCGTTGAGCGCGAAGCTGGTCGGCACCGGGTTGCTGCCGGTCCAGGAGCCGTTGAAGCCGAACGACGTGGTGCCGTTCGTCGGGATCGACCCGTTGTAGTCGACGTTGCGCGCGGTGACCGCAGCTCCGCTCTGGGTCAGGCTGGTGTTCCACGACTGGGTCACCGTCTGCCCGGCGCCGAACGACCACGTCAGCGTCCAGCTCGACACCGGGTCGCCGAGGTTCGTGACGGTGACGTTGGCGCCGAAGCCGCCCTGCCACTGCGACGAGATCGCGTAGTTGACCGAGCAGCCCGCGGCGGCGGCCCCGGCGGGCAGCGCCACGGCGACCGACGCCGACGCGAGCAGCGCGGCACCGGCCGACGCCAATATGGCATTGACTGGCCTGGATCTGGACATGGATTGACCTCCTGCGGGGGCGGCGGCTCTGGCATTGGCGGTGGCGATTGTGTTGTGAGCGTTAACAGCCGCGTCAGGGATGTTACGGGAGCGCTCCCACGCACTCAACAACCCATTTCCGCACCCACCGCACCATCCCCCTCACCCCGCCCGCCCGCATGCGCCGATCATGAAGTTGGCCGTACTCAATGCGGACAAATCCGCGGTCCAACTTCATGATCGGCGGGGCGGGGCGGGGCGGGGTGGGGTGGGGTGGGGCGGGCGGGTGGGAGGGAGGGCGGGGGGTCAGGCGGGGGTGCAGGGAGTGTTCTCGGTGGTGCAGGCCGCGGGGGCGTTGTGCGAGGGGTCGGGGTCGCGGACGTCGAAGCGGATGGTGGCGGACTCGCCGCCCGGCAACACGCTCCCGGTGAACGTGACCACTGCGCCGTCCTGTGTGGCCTCGGCTCCACTCACACTGCCCACTGTGGCGCCGTCATGCAGCGTCACGGTGACCGTCCAGGTCGGACGGGGTGCCGGGCCGGGGTTGCGCAGCACCACCTCGCCCCGGTAGCCGAAGACCCGGTCGGTGACCGTCTCGTAGGTGGCGGTCAGCGGCGCGGCCACCACCGTCGAGGGCGACGGGCTCGGCGTACGGCTGGGAGTGGGTGACGGCGTCGGCGAGGGCGACGCGCTGCGGCGGCTGGCACTGGGTGTCGGCCGCGCGGTCGTGGGCCGGGCCGACGGCGTGGCGCTGGACGGCATGACCAGCGACGTCGTGGGCGTCGGCGCGGCCGGCGCGGGCGGCTCGCCGGCGGTGGCCCACACCGTCGCCCCGGCGGCGGCGGCGATCAGCGTCACCGCGCCGGCCGCCAGCAGCACCCGGCGCCGCCCGGGCCGGCGCTGGTCGTCGCCGAGCAGCCGGACCACAGGCAGCTCGGCGGTCAGTCCGCCCTCGGCGCGGCGCAGGTCGACGTTCTGGAACGCCAGCCAGTCGAGGATCGCCGGCAGCCGTCCGGTCACGGCCTGCTCGTGCTGCTCGGCGCGGGCGTCGGCGTCCCAGTCGCCCTCTTCGAGGACCTCGCGGACGGACAGCCGGGTGCCGTGCGCGGTGGTGGTCAGGTCGCAGGCGAGCCGGGTGGCCCGGCCGGCCTCCCGGCACCGGACCACCAGCCGGTCCGGCGCGCGCAGCTCGACGGTCTCCACCTCCGTGTCGCCGTCGTAGCCGGGCAGCGCGGCGGTGGCCAGGATCCACCGGTCGGACCCGGGCGCGCTGTCGGCGAACCACTTGGCCAGCAGCGCGCGTTCCGTGAGCGCCCGCCAGATCCGGGCGGGCGGGTGGAACAGGTCGACCTCGGTGACGATCTCGATCACGCGGAGACTCTAGGGCCTGTGTCAAGGTCGGTGCGGGGCACTGTCGCCGCCGTCGCGCCAGCGGGCCCGCCAGGCGGCCTCGTTCTCCTCGGCGCTGGCCTTCTCCTCGTGCATCAGCCGGCGCAACGCGACCCGGGAGTCCGCGAAGATCACCAGCTCGGCCGCCACCAGGGCCACGCAGATAGCGGTGAGCAGGCCCAGCGCGCCGAGTGCCGGCAGGTGCCGGCCGACCGGCAGCGCCGCCGCGAGCAGGACCAGGGCGCCGACCCGGGTCCAGGACAGCGTCCGCAGCGCGCGCCACTGGAACGCCATGTTGGCGGCGAGGTAGACGAGCACGCCGCCGAAGAGCAGCGGCACCGCAGGCCCATGGCCGCGTTCCATCGTGCCGCCGACCGGGTCGGTGACGATGCGGACCAGTTCCTCGGCGCCGATCGCGAACAGGATCACCCCGGCGATCATCGGCAGGTAGAGGTAGGCGTACGCGTCGCGGGCCAGCGTCACCCGCGCGTGGCCCCGGGCGGCGTGCAGCGCGATCCGGGCGGCCGGGCCGATCATGTCGAAGTGCGCCCACCAGAGCGCCGCGGTGAACAGGATGCCGAAGATCGCCGCCGGGATCGCCGGCCAGGTCACGGCCTGGCCGAGCAGGTTGCCGCCGACGCCGACCGAGATGACCGACTCGCCGAGCGCGATGATGAGGATCAGGTCGTACCGTTCGGTCCAGTGCTCCGCCGAGGTGATCTTCCAGCCGTCGGTGCCGGCCAGCAGGCCGCTGCTGTACTGGATGGCCACCACCGCGATCCACAGCCCGTCGCGCAGCCACGGGCCGACCTCCGGGGGTACGCGCGGCGGCAGCAGCGCCGCCACCAGCAGCAGGGAAGCGGTGACCATCGCCTCGGGCAGGAACAGCCGCAGCTTGCGCCGGGCCGGTGGATCGTCGCTCGTGGCGTACCAGTACAGGGCGGTGTGCACGAGCCGGATCACCACGTAGCTGATCGTGACCAGGATCGGCCCGGCGCTGCCCTTGTCCAGGTCGCCGAACGTCTGCGGCAGCGCGAGCGCGAACGTGAACAGCGCGACCATGCCGACCACCATGAGGATCGGCACGAAGCCCTCGCCGAGGCGCAGCCGGGCGGCGACCGCGCTGTGCACCACCCAGCACCACCAGAGCACGGCGAGCACCAGCAGCGCGTGCAGCAGTTCCCCGGGGGTCACGTTCGCGGCGGTGGCGCGGGTGATGATGAAGAAGGACACCACGAAGACGAGGTCGAAGAAGATCTCGAACCGGTCGACCCGGGTGGCGGGAGCGACGCCGGTCGCCGGCCCGAGTCCCTTGCGCCACCGGTCGCCACCCACCGGGTGAGTGTGTCAGCCCAGTTCGGGCCGGGTGTCGCTTTCGCCGGCCATTCCACCGGTCCGACGCGGGGGCGGCCGGGAAGCGCTCAGCCGGCCGCCGGGGCGGCGTGGGCGAGCACGTCGCTCAGCACGTCGCGCAGCGACCGCCCGGGGTGCTCCAGCCACTCGTGCGCGGCGATCCGCAGGGACGCGAGGAACGTCGCGGCGACGATCCGGGCCCGCAGCGCCGCGCCGGGTCCGGTCAGCCGGCGGGCCAGCTCCGCGGCCATCTCCCGCTCCAGGGCCGCGTACGCGCCGACCTGGTGCGCGGCCAGGCTCGGGTGGCCGTGCAGCCGGCGGCGCCGGTTGAGCCAGGGCTCGGCCGGGTCGTCGTAGCCGTCCTCGGCCTGGGCCAGGGCGGCCCGGGTCAGCGCCGCCCACGGCGACAGCTCGGCCGGCTGTGCCGCCACCAGCGTGAGGAGCCGGCGCAGCCGTACCGTGTCGCCGTGGAAGAGGGCCTCCTCCTTGCCGCCGAAGTAGTTGGAGAACGTCCGCCGGGAGACGTTCGCGGCGTCGGCGATCGCCTCGACGGTGATCCGGTCGGGGCCGTGCTCGACGGCGAGGGACAGCGCCGCCTCGTGCAGGGCCAGGCGGGTGGCCGCCTTCTTCCGCTCCCGCAGCCCGGTGCACTCCTCCATGGGCCAAGCGTAGGTGACCCATTTCTCAATGGGCAAACTTGCCTGCCGGGCAAGGTTTAGTGTTGATTGCTTGAGGCAACGAAGCGGCCACCCCGTATCGACACACCTGGAGGACGCGCGCATGAGCGCACCCACCGCGACGGCTGAGGCCGCCCCCATGAGCAAGCGGAAGACGCTGGAGGCGCTCAGCGGTCTGCTGCTGGTGCTCTTCGTGGCCATGCTGAGCAGCACCGTGGTCTCGACGGCCCTGCCGAAGATCATCGGAGCGCTCAACGGCTCGCAGACGCAGTACACCTGGGTGGTCACCGCCACCCTGCTCACCGCCACCGCGACCACGCCGATCTGGGGCAAGCTGGCCGACCTGTTCAACAAGAAGCTGCTGATCCAGGTCGCCATCGTGGTGTTCCTGGTCGGGTCGGTCGCGGCCGGCTTCGCGCAGAGCGCCGGGCAGCTCATCGCCGCGCGCGCGTTCCAGGGCATCGGCGTCGGCGGTCTCCAGGCGCTGGTCCAGGTCGCCATCGCGGCCATGATCCCGCCGCGTGAGCGGGGCCGCTACAACGGCTACCTGGGCGGCGTGATGGCGCTGGCGACCGTCGGCGGCCCGCTGCTGGGCGGCCTCATCGTGGACACGTCCTGGCTCGGCTGGCGCTGGTGCTTCTTCGTCGGCGTGCCGGTCGCGGCCGTCGCGCTGTTCCTGCTGCAGATCACCCTGAACCTGCCCACCGTGCGCCGGGAGAACGTCAAGATCGACTACCTGGGCGCCACGCTCATCGCCGCCGGCGTCAGCGTGCTGCTGATCTGGATCTCGTTCGTCGACGACTCGTTCGCCTGGGTCTCCTGGCAGACCGGCGCCATGGTCGGCGGCTCGGTGCTGCTGCTCGCGCTCGCCGTCTGGGTGGAGGCACGGGCCGCCGAGCCGGTGGTGCCGCTGCACATCGTCCGCGAGCGCACCACCGCGCTGGCGATCCTGGGCAGCCTCGCGGTCGGCATGGCCATGTTCGGCGGCGCGGTCTTCCTCGGCCAGTACTTCCAGATCGGCCGCGGCTACAGCCCGACCGAGGCCGGCCTGCTCACCATCCCGATGATGGCCGGTGTGCTGATCTCCTCGATCGTGGCCGGCCGGATGATCACCGCCACCGGGAAGATCAAGCCCTACATCGTGTTCGGCTCCGTCGTGCTGGTCATCGGGTTCGCCATGCTCGGCACCATCGACCACGAGACGTCGCTGGTCTTCGTCGGCCTCGCCATGTTCATCGTCGGCGTCGGCGTCGGCATGACCATGCAGAACCTGGTGCTCGCCGTGCAGAACAGCGTCGCGCTCAAGGACATCGGCGCGGCCAGTGCCAGCGTCGCGTTCTTCCGCTCGCTCGGCGGCACCATCGGCGTGTCCGTGCTCGGCGCGGTGCTGGCCCGGCGGGTCACCGACCGGATCACAGGCGACCTCGCCGCGGCCGGCATCCCCACCTCCGGCGGAGGCGGCAGCACGCTCAACCTCGACGCGCTGCCCGAGCCGGTCCGGCAGATCGTGCGGGCCGCGTACGGGGACGCAACGGGGCACATCTTCCTGATCTCGGCCGCCATCGCGGTGGTGGGTATCGTTGCGGCGCTGCTGCTGCGCCCGGTCACCCTGCGTTCCAGCCTCGACCTGCCGGACACCGGCCGTTCGGTGGCGGTGGGGGCGGACGCCGTCGACGGCGCGCCCGCCTTCGACGAGGTGAGCGTGGACTCGGCCGGCCGGGAGGAACGCGCCCGCCGCTGAGCCCGTACCCCCAGGGCCGTCGCCGACCCCGGCGGCGGCCCTGATCCGTGCGGGACGAAACCGAAGGAGGAGCCGTGGACGTCACGCGGACCGCGCCCGCCCACCTCGCCGCATGGCAGCGGGCCGCGCGCGAGCTGGCGCTCGTCGCCGTGCTCTTCCTGGCCTACAAGGCGGGCCGGCAGGTGGTCGCCGGGCACGCCGACGTGGCCCTGGCCAACGGCGAGTGGGTCTGGCGGCTGGAGCGGCTGCTGCGCCTGCCCGACGAGACGGTCGTGCAGGGGCCGCTGCTGTCGCACGAGCTGCTGGTGCGGCTGGCCAACTCCTACTACGCCTACTGCACTTCCCGGCCACCGTGCTCTGCCTGGTCTGGCTCTGGCTGCGCCGCCCGGCCCACTACGTGCGGCTGCGGCGGGCCCTGGCGGCGCTGACCGCGGTGGCGCTGGTGCTGCACGTGTGCGTCCCGCTCGCGCCGCCGCGGCTGACCGCGCTCACCGGGCTGGTCGACACCGGCACCCGGTTCGGCCCGAGCGTCTACGGGCCGCCCGGCACCGACCAGCTCAGCAACCAGTACGCGGCCATGCCGTCGCTGCACGTGGGCTGGGCGCTGGCGATCGCGCTGGCGCTGACGGCGGTCACACCCGGGCGGCTGCGCCGGCTCTGGCTGCTCCATCCACTGGTGACCGCGCTCGTGGTGGTGGTCACCGGAAACCACTACTGGCTCGACGGCGTCGTCGCGGTGGCGCTTCTCGTGGCGATCCTGGCCGTGCTGCCGCGGCCCGCGCCGGAGCTGCCCGTGCCGGTGTCGCCGGCCGGACCGGTGCGCCCGCACGTGGTGCCGGCGCCGCGCCGGGCCGGCCGACGCCGGAACCCGAAGGTCCCGGCGGCGGCCGACGTGCGACTGCGGCCACCCGGCCGGGGCTGACCGCCGCTCAGCGCAGCGTGCAGACCGTGCCGTTGAGGCGGAACGCCCCCGGCGGCACGTTCGGCCCGCTGTACGCGCCGACGAAGCCCACTGTCGTGCTCCCGCCGTCGGCAGCGAGCCGCCGGTTGTCGGCGGTGGGCGTCACCCGGACGTCGCGGCCCTGCTGGTCCCAGGTGGCGCTCCACCCGCTGCTCACCTGCTGCCAGGCGGTCGGCCAGGTCCAGGTGAGCGTCCAGCCGTCGACGGCCTTCGCGCCCGTGTTGACCACCTCGACGTTCGCAACGTACCCGTTGCCCCAGTCGTTGTCGGCGTCGAACCGCACCGCGCAGGAGCTCTCGGCCGGACTGCCGGTGGCGAACGTCAGCGGCAGGGACGACCACGAGACCCGCCCGGCGGTGTCCCGCGCCAGCACGTTGACCGTGTAGCGGGCGCCCGGTTCGAGGTTGCCCACTGTCAGCGACGTGCCGGCGGTCTCGCCGAGCTGCTCGCTCACCGCGCCGTACTGGCGGTGCACCTCGTACTTGGCGATCGGGGCCGCGCCCGGCGTGGCCGCCGGCCAGGAGATGGTCGCCGCGCGGTCGGTCACCGCGCTCGCCGCCGGCCGGCCGGGGGCGCCGGGCCGCCCGGCGGAGCTGCCGGCCGGTCGCAGCACGAGCGTGGTGAGCGAGTACGGCGGCAGCGTCCGCGCGGTCGCGTCGCCCGAGCGGGCGGTGCTGATCCCGGTCGCGCCGTTGGCGAACGTGTGCACGGTCGGCGCCTCGTCGGCCGGGGTGAACCCGGCGTAGTCGAGCGCCACCGGGTAGGCGGTGTCCGGGTCCTTGTTGAGCAGCAGGACCGCGACGCTGCCGTCCGGCCGGCGGACCGCGTGCGCGGCGACCAGCGGCTGGTCGGTACCGGCGCGGACGAGCTGGTCACCGGGCCGGGCGAACAGGCTCATCATGGACAGCGCGTGGTACGGCGCGAACGGGGTGTTGAACGCCGGCTGGCACACCTCGCCGTCACTCGTGCAGTTGCCGCTGGACAGCAGCCCGAAGTCGCCGTAGTCGGTCTGCCCGGCCACCTCGGAGACGGTGCCGATGCCGTTGTGCACGTTCCACCACTGCACCGTGAACACGCCCTGCTCCAGCAGGCCGCTGTAGGCGTCGGCGAGGAACAGCGCGCCGGGCGCGGTGGTGCGGCCGGCGTCCACGTTCAGCTCGGTGAAGCTGATCCCGATCCGGTCCGCGCCGGGACCGGCGTACCGGGCGATCTGCTGGCGCAGCAGCCAGGCCGCGTCCGGCAGGTGGCTGGTGCGGGCCAGCGAGTCGGCGGCGCCGCCGCCCGGGTACCAGTGCACGTCCACGAAGTCGATCTTCGGGCCGGCGAGGGAGAGCACGGTCTGGTTCCACGGCCCCGGGTCGGACCCGGCGGTGATGCCGTCCGGCCAGTTGCCGGGCATGGTGAGCACGGCGCCGACCTTGATGCTCGGGTCGACCGCCTTCATCGCGTCGGCGTACTCGATCACCAGCCGCGCGTACTGGCTCGCGCTCTTGTCCGGGTGGTCGTCGGCCTCCCAGGCGGAGCCGTAGTGGCCGTTGCCGTAGTTCTCGTTGCCGACGGTCCACCACTTCGCGCCGTAGCCCTTGGTGACGTTGGCGTAGCGGACCCAGGCCGCCGCCTCGGCGGGCGTGCCGGTGCCGTAGTTCGCGATGATCATCGGCTCGGCTCCGACGCGGCGGGCGCCGGCCATGAAGGTGTCGAAGTCGGTGTTCGGCGCGACGTAGCCGCCGGGCGCGGTGTGCGTCTCCCAGTGGTAGATGTCGGCGTACGAGCCTCCGGGGTAGCGCAGCATCTTCACGCCCGCGGCCTTGAGCAGGTCGGACGTCTCGGCGCTGCCGAGTTGCGCGTCCCAGATGGCGTGGTTGACGCCCAGCGCGGTGGCCGGGACGGTGGCCAGCCCGGCTCTGGTGTTCACGGTGACGGTGACCGGGTCGGTGGGGTCGGCGGCGGCGACCGGCCCGCCGGCGGTGCCGAGCGCGGTGGCGAGCAGCAGCAGGCCGGCCGCGAACGCGGTGGTTCTTCTCATCCGGGGATGTCCTTCGGGGGAGTGGGACGACGGGGGCGATGCCCGGGTCTGCGTCGTCCTCCCGGCGCCGGGCGGCGGCGGGATGCCCACGAACGACGATCGGCTCCGCGCGGTGAGCCATCGATCAGGATCATACGCCCGGCGGTGGGCGTGCAGGGCTTAATTTATAGACAGGAGTCTTTACTGTTAAGAATGTTTAATTTATGTTCGTGGCACCTTCCGTTTCCCCCGAAGGAGTTGCCCCCATGCGCCGAAGAATCACCCTCCCGCTGCTCACCGCCGGTGCCGTCACCGGCACGCTGGCGCTCGCCGCGCCCGCGCAGGCCCACGGCTACGTCTCCTCGCCGCCCAGCCGCCAGGCGCTCTGCGCGCAGAACCGGGTGCCCGACTGCGGCCAGATCAAGTACGAGCCGCAGAGCGTCGAGGGCCCCAAGGGCCTGCGGAGCTGCCACGCCGGCATCGCCCAGTTCGCGGTCCTCAACGACGACAGCCGCAACTGGCCCGCCACCTCGGTCGGCAGCAGCGCCACGTTCACCTGGGTCAACACCGCCCGGCACGCCACCGCAAACTGGGAGTACTGGATCGGCGGCACCCGGGTCGCCGTGGTCGACGGCGGCGGCCGCCAGCCCGGCGCGACCGTGTCGCACACCGTCAACCTCGGCGGCTTCTCCGGCCGGCAGAAGCTGCTCGCCATCTGGAACATCTCCGACACCGCCAACGCGTTCTACTCCTGCGTCGACCTCCAGATCGGCGGCGGAGGCGGCAACCCGACCCCGTCACCCACGCCGACGGCGGCCCCCACCACCCCCGCGCCCTCGCCCACGCCCACCCGGACCAGCACCCCGGCGCCGGGCGGCACCTGGACCGCCGGGCGGGCGTACCAGGTCGGTGACACGGTCACCTACGACGGCCGCAGCTACCGCTGCCGCCAGGCGCACACCGCGATCGCCGGCTGGGAGCCGCCGAACGTACCGGCGCTGTGGCAGCAGATCTGAGCCGGCGTACCCGCGCGGCGGAGCCGGCCGGTCCCCGGCTCCGCCGCGCGTCCGCCGCCGCCCGGCCGGTCGCGGCGCTGCTCGGGGTGGTGCTGACCCTGACCGGGTGCGGCGGGCCGCCCGCCGCCGACCCGTCCCGGCCGGTCCCGTCCGCCACGGCCTCGGTCCCCGCCGGGGCGGACGCCACGACCAGCGGGATCGACGCGCTGTTCCTGGCCATGATGGTGGCGCACACCGAGCAGACGCTGCAGATCGTCGCGCTCGGCCTCGACCGCGCCACCGACCCGCGGATCCGCACACTGATCGCCGCCGTCCGCGCCACCGAGACCGACGAACTGGCCACCATGCGGCGATGGCTGGGCGAGGCCGGCCCGTCAGCCGCCGCCGCGGCCGCCCGGCACGACCACTCCGGCCACAGCGACGCCGCCGCCGGACTGGCGCGGCTGCGCGCCGCCGCGCCCGCCGACGCCGACCGGGTGCTGCTCGACGTGCTCAGCCGGCACCAGCGCACCGCCGCCGACCTGGCCCGCGCCCAGGTCGCCGCCGGGACGAGCGAGCGGGTACGCGACCTCGCCCGCCGCATCGACCGCTCGCGTACGGCCGAGATCGACCTGATGGCCGGGCTCGGCTGAGCGGCGGGCTCGCGAGGTGGCGGTGTGGGGCATGACCTTCGTCACGGTCACGCCCGCCGGCCACGCCCCGACAAGGCCGGCGAATCGGCGCGCACCAGCCCTTTCCGTGAGCCGCCGGACCGCTCCCGAGCCGGTGGCGGGGCTCTCTGCCGCGCCGGTGCGGTTCGCCCGTCGGCAAAACCGGCCGCGTCTCGTCCCAGGTCATGGCTACGCTGTCGCCCGGACGCCGCCCCGCCGCGCGTTCCGCCCGCGCTCCGCAGACGGCGCGCGGCGCCGCCACCGCCTCCCAGTGCCGGACCGGATCCAGGAGACCGTCAGTGACCCAGCAACCCGTAGCGACGTCGACGAAACTCGACGCCGCCGTACTCAAGGTGGCCGGCGTCGTCGTGCTCGGTGCGATCATGTCGATCCTCGACGTGACAGTCGTCAGCGTGGCGCTGCCGACGTTCCAGAGCGAGTTCGACGCCACGTACGCCCGCGTCGCGTGGACCATGACCGGCTACACGCTCGCGCTCGCCACGGTGATCCCGCTCAGCGGCTGGGCCGCCGACCGGTTCGGCACGAAACGCCTCTACATGGTGGCGCTGGCGCTGTTCACCATCGGCTCCGGGCTGTGCGCCACGGCCGACTCGATCGGCGAGCTGATCGCCTGGCGGGTGATCCAGGGCCTCGGCGGCGGCATGCTCATGCCGCTCGGCATGACGATCATGACGCGGGCCGCCGGCCCGCACCGCATCGGCCGCCTGATGGCCGTGCTCGGCATCCCGATGCTGCTCGGCCCGATCACCGGCCCGATCCTCGGCGGCTGGCTGATCGACGTCGCGAGCTGGCACTGGATCTTCCTGATCAACCTGCCGATCGGGCTGGTCGCCCTGATCTACGCCCAGCTCGCACTGCCCAAGGACAACGCCGAGCCGTCCGAGTCGTTCGACTTCCTCGGCATGCTCATGCTGTCGCCGGGTCTCGCGCTGTTCCTCTACGGCATCTCCACGCTGCCCGAGACCGGCACCGTCGCCGACACCAAGGTCTGGCTGCCGATGCTCGTCGGCGGCGCGCTCGTGATCGCCTTCGTGCTCTACTCGTTCCGGCCCCGGCACCCGCTGCTCGACCTGCGGCTGCTCCGCAACCGCAACCTGACCATCGCCACTGTCACCATGTTCGTGTTCATCATCGCGTTCATGGGCGCGGGCCTGCTGTTCCCGAGCTACTTCCTCCAGGTGCGCGGCGAGTCGACGCTGACCGCGGGCCTGCTGATCGCGCCGCAGGGCATCGGCGCGATGCTGACCATGCCGATCGCCGGCATGCTCGCCGACCGCGTGCCGGTCGGCCGGACGGTGCCGTTCGCGCTCGTGCTCATCGCGGCCGGGTTCCTCACCTTCACCCAGCTCGGCACCGACACGTCGTACTGGCTGCTCTGCGGCTCGCTGTTCGTGATGGGCCTCGGCATGGGCGGCACGATGATGCCGATCATGACCTCGGCGCTGAAGACGCTCAGCGCGGCGGAGGTGGCGCGCGGTTCCACGCTCGTCAACATCCTCCAGCAGATCGGCGGTTCGGTGGGCGCCGCGGTCATGTCGGTCATCCTCACCAGCGAGCTGAACGGCTCGCGGCCGATCCCCGGCGTGACCGATCCGGCCACCGGCGCCCCGCTGACCGAGGCCCAGCTCGCCATCGCCTCGCAGCAGCAGCCCGAGCTGACCCAGCAGTTCCCGGTGCCGCCGTCACTGATCGAGCGCGGGCTCGACTTCGCGGCGAACTCCTTCTCCACCACGTTCTGGGTCGCCTTCGGTCTGGTGCTGCTGACCTTCATCCCCGCGGCGTTCCTGCCCCGCCGCCGGGAGCCCTCGCACCTGCTCGACGGCGACACGGGCGACGACAAGCGTCCGGTGCCGGTCCCGATCCACTGACCGCCGCCGTGACCCGGGGCCGGACGCACATGCGTCCGGCCCCGGCTTCTTGATCCGCCACCCCGGCGCCGGCCTGCGCCTAGGATCGGAGACGGAACCGGAGGAAGGCGGCCAGCGTGAGCGCACACGACGCGCAGCGGTCGGCGCGACGGCGTAACCGGCTGCTGCTGGCGGGTCTGCTCGCCGTCGTCGGGCTGATCCTGCTGCTGCTCGGCCTCACCGTCGCCACCGGCACCGTCGCCGGCGTCGAGGTGGTGCTCGCGCTGCTGCTGCTCGTCACCAGCTACGCGATCCAGCGGGTGGCCCGCCGCGAGACCGTCTACCGGGACGAGCGGCGCTGACCGGCCCGGCGGTCCGGCCGGGCTAGGCTGCCAGTGTGGATCACGAAGACCGGATCGCGCTGTTCCTCGACTACGAGAACCTGGCCCTGGGCGTACGGGACCATCACGGTGGCCGGCCGTTCGACTTCCGGCCGATCGCCGACGCGCTCGCCGAACGGGGGCGCGTGGTGGTGCGCCGCGCGTACGCCGACTGGTCGTACTTCGACGAGGACCGGCGGATGCTCACCCGCTCGCACGTCGAGCTGATCGAGATACCGCAGCGGATGGGCGCCTCGCGCAAGAACGCGGCCGACATCAAGATGGCTGTGGACGCGGTCGAGCTGGCGTTCGAGCGCGGCTACATCTCCACGTTCGTGATCTGCACCGGGGACAGCGACTTCACCCCGCTGGTGCACAAGCTGCGCGAACTCAACAAGCGGGTGATCGGCGTCGGGGTGGAGAAGTCCACCTCCGCGCTGCTGCCGCCGGCCTGCGACGAGTTCCTCTACTACGACCGCCTCGAAGGCGTCGACGTACCACCACCGGCCGCCCGCCGGCCGCGCCCGGCCCGGCCCTCGCCGGTGGAGCCGGCGCCCGAGCCGGCGGTGGAGACCGCGGCCGAGGAGGAGTCGGCGCGGGACGTCGACACGCTCGCCGTGCAGCTCGTGCAGACAGTCGCCGGCATGCAGGGCAGCTCCGGCGGCGACGTGACCGCCTCCGCGCTCAAGCGCGCGCTGCTCCGCAAGGACCCGACGTTCAGCGAGTCCGACTACGGTTTCCGTACCTTCGGGGAACTGCTGCGTCACCTCGCGGCGCACAACGTGGTGGAGCTGGCCGCCGGGCCCGCCAAGGGCGACCCGGAGGTGTCGCTTCCCGAGCAGGGCGACCGGGAGGTCGCGTTCGGGCTGCTCCGCTCCGTGGTGGTGGACCTCGCGGCGGACGGCGGCGCGGTGGCGCTGTCCGGCCTGAAGGACCAGCTCCGACGGGCCTGGCCCGACTTCAGCGAGAAGAAGCTCGGCTACCGCAGCTTCCTCCAGTTCTGCAAGGCCGCCGCGACCGGCGGCGCGGTGGAGCTGCGCTGGAGCCCCGAAGACGGCGACTACCTCCTCACCCCCCACACCCCCTGACCCTCACCCGCCCCGACCCTCGCGATCTTGCACTTGCGGACCGCCCAAACGGGGGTGAATCCGGGCATTGCGGGGGCGGCAAGCGCAAGATCGACGGCGTGGTGCCCAGGGCCTCGGAGAGCATCCCGAGGGGGTCAGGAGAGAGCCGCGCCTACCTGGACTCTCGTGCTGGCACTGACGGCCAGGCCGAGCCGTAGGCCCACCAGGTCCAAGACGTCCAGCAGGGGCGGCTCGGATGAGGTGGTGGGGCTCGCCTCGCCGGTGGGGCCGGGCTCTCCGGTCGGAGCCGGGCCGCCCGTCGGGCTCGCGGTCGGCGCCGGCGTCACCTCGTCGGCAGGAGGGCTGGACGGTTCGGCGGGTGCCGGTGGACGGTCACCGCCTGTCGGCGACGGCCCGGCGACAGGCGGTGCGGTGGTGAGGACTCGCCCGCCCGACCACGTCGCCGGATTCGGGGGACGCTCCGGCCGCGGCGCGGACCGGGTCGGCGAGGGGGCCGGGGGAGACGACGGCCCGACCGGAATCGCCACGGGCGGCGTCGAAGGAACGGACGGCGCGGCCGTCGTGGCGGGAACTGCTGCGGGGCGTCCCGCCGGATCGGTCTGCCCGGCGGTGGCCGTCCAGGTGCCGGCGGAGGTGACGCCCAGCAGCACGGCCACCGCGGCGACGCCCGCCGCGGCCAGCCGCTGGGGGAGCGCCCGCTCGGCCGGGGCGTCCCACGGACCGAGCGGCCGGGGTGGCCGGGGCCGGGCAGCCCGGTGGGCGGACCGCAGCGCCTCGACGTCCTCGACGACCGCCTGCCGCGTACCGGTGGCGTCGGCGTGGGCCAGGGTGAGGTAGAACCGGGCGTTCGCCGCGCCGGGCGCCGGCACGCGCAGGCCCGCCGCTGTGCCGGCGTCGGCGTCGTGCAGCAGCGTGACCGGACGGTCCGGGTGATGGCCCAGGCCGCGGAGATCCCGCAGGGGCCAGTCCCGCCGGACGTCGTGCCCGGCGAAGGCCACCCGCCGGTCGGTCACCACTGCGGAGCCGCTCTCGACCACGCGTAGTCCCGCCGGTGGCGGTCCGTCGGCCGGGTCGAGGCGGCCGACGAGCGTGCGGCCCGGCAGCGGCAGCCCGGGCAGGTGCCGGGCCGTTGCCTCGACCAGGTCGACGGTGGGCAGGATGCGGTAGACGACCTCGCCGTCGTCCAGCGGCACCGGAAGCGCGGTGCCGGGCAGCGCGCAGCCGCGGAAGCCCGCTGCCTCCATCGACAGCCGGTCCAGGTGTTCGGCGCGGCGCCGCCAGATCCGCGCCGCGGTCTCGTACGCCTGGCGCCGGCGCTCGTTCTCGCGCCGCGCCCAGGCCAGCCGCCGCTGCGGATGAGCGCCGATCGCATCGGGTCGCCTCGCCGTCACACCTGGTACAACGGCTTGCGCCGGAGGCGGATACGTGAGCGCGGCTATCGTCCGTTTTGGCGGTGGTATGCCCGCGATTAGACTGCGGGGATGCCGCGGATCGTCCAGTTGCTGGCCTCGCCCGTGCACCGGTACGTGGGCCGCCCGGCGGACGGACCCGCCCCCGCGCCGACGGGCGAGCTGGTCGACCGGGTGGAGCTACGGGCCGGACTGGGCATCGTCGGTGACCGCTACTTCGGCCGTCCCGCGCACCGGCAGGCGAGCGTCACGCTGATCGCGCGGGAGTCGCTGCCGCCCGGCGCGGACCTCACCCAGCTGCGGCGCAACGTGCTGACCGACGGCATCCCGGTGGACGAGCTGGTCGGCCGCGTGCTCACGCTCGACTCCGGCGACGGCCCGGTCCGGCTGCGGGTGCACCGGGCCGCGCCGCCCTGCGCCTGGCTCGACGTGGTGGTCGCACCCGGCACCTGGAAGGCGATGCGCCGCCGCGGCGGCGTCCGGTGCGCCCCGCTCACCGACGGCGTCCTGCGGGTCGGGCCGGTCACCGTGTCGGTGGATGATTGACCCGGTTCGGGAACTTTCCCCTCCCGGGGGCCGACCAACCGGGGGTGACCGGCACTCCGGCGCCGGCAGGAGGGACACCAGGAATGAACCGAGCGGGGCGCATCCGTACCGTCCGGCATGAGCATGCCGGACCGGCGGGCCGGCCGCGGATGAGCCCGGACGCCGACGACGAGCAGGTGACCGGGTGGGCGCGCCGCGCCGCCCGGGGGGACCAGCTGGCCGCGGCCGCGTTCGTCCGAGCCCTCCAGGCGCCGGTGTGGCGTTTCCTCGCCCATCTGGCCGGGCCGGCCGAGGCCGACGACCTGGCCCAGGAGACGTTCCTGCGCGCGCTGCGCAGCCTGCCCGGCTTCGCGGGCCGGTCGTCGGCGCGCACCTGGATCTTCACGATCGCCCGCCGCGTCGCGGTGGACCACGTGCGGGCGGCGACCGCCCGGCCCCGGATCGCCGCGCTGCCGGACTGGCAGGCCGCCGCCGAGGCGGCCGGCGCGGTGACCGGCGGCGGGGACGACGGGGTGGTGCTGCGCGGCCTCATCGCCACGCTGGCACCCGACCGGCGGGAGGCGTTCGTGGCCACCCAGGTGCTCGGCCTGTCCTACGCCGAGGCGGCCGAGGTGTGCGGCTGCCCGGTGGGCACCATCCGCTCCCGCGTGGCCCGCGCCCGGGAGGACCTGGTCGCCGCCTGGTCCGGCGACGTCCGCGACCGCCGGGCCCGCTGAGACCGCTGAGACCGCGACCACCGCGACCTGGCGGGACCACGACCGCCAGGGCCCGCCGGGACCGTGCCTGCCGGGACCACGGGAGCGCACAGGTCCGCGCGGGGACGCACAGCCCCGGGCGGACCGTCAGGCGGCGCGCCGGTCGCGGGCCTGTGCGGGGTACGGGCCGGGCGGCACCAGTCGCAGCGCCGGCGCGGCCGGTTCCTCGGTCCGCAGCGCCCACCGGGAGCCCTCCGACCGGCGCTGACCGGGCGGGGTGTCGCCGGGACGCCGGCCGAGGCGGGACAGCACCAGCATCACGGCCCAGCCGACCAGCAGGAAGCCGTGGCTGACCAGCCGGGTCATCGCCACCTGCCCGGTGATCAGGTCGTTCACCGACAGCAGCACGAGCGTGGCGACGAACGCGCTGAGCATCGGCAGCAGGCCGGACGGGGCGGACCGGCGCACGGCCACGTAGAGGAATCCGGCGCCGACCGCCACGTTCCACGCCGCCGACTCGTGCCACAGGTGCTGGCCGGAGGCGTGCGCGTGCTCGACGACCGCCTCCCGGCCGATCTGGGCCAGGCCGAGTACGAGCTGCACCGCGCCGAGCAGGCCGAGCGCCCCGCGCAGCCCGAGCGTGACCCGGTGACGGCGGCTGGGCCGGGGCGGGGGAGCGGCGGCCAGGACCGCGTCGACCAGGTCGGGCACCCGCGGGGCGAGCTGCGTACGGGCCCGCCGGGTCACCGACGCGGCCGAGTCGAACCAGCCGCGGCAGCCGGCGCAGCCGGTCAGGTGCGCCTCGGCCGCCTCGATCTCCGACTCGGACGCCTCACCGTCCAGCTGTGCCGACAGGATCTCCCGCCACTGCTCACACACCATGTAGGGATAGTCGTCGGGACACCCCGCCTGGTTCCCGGCGGGGTGCCGATCACGTCCGCGCGACCGGTGACCGTTCCGCCCACGCGTGCAGCGCGTCCCGGTCGCCGGCCGAGTCCACGTTCAGTGCCGCCTCGATGAGCGCCAGATGGGTGAACGCCTGCGGGAAGTTGCCCAGGGCCGTGCCGTCGGGCGCGCGTTCCTCCGGGTGCAGCCCGAGCGGCCCGGCCCGGCCGGCGAGCCGGTCGAAGATCTCCCGCGCCTCGCCGTGCCGGCCGGCCAGCACCAGCGCGGAGACCAGCTCGAAGGAGCAGAGCAGGAAGGCGCCCTCGGTGCCGGGCAGCCCGTCGTCGACCCGGTAGCGCCGGATCAGGTCGGGCGCGACGGCGAGGTCGGCGCGGATCCGCTCGACGGTGGCGACCATCCGCGGGTCGTCGCCTGGCAGGAACCCGACGAGCGGCATCCGCAGCAGCGAGGCGTCCGGCTCGGTCCCGCCGTACGCCATGACGAAGCTGCCGGCGCGTTCGTCGTACCCGCGGTCGAGCACCTCGGCGTGCAGCGCGTCCCGTTCCCGGCGCCACCGGTCCACCGGGGCCGTGCCGTCGCCGAGCAGCCCGGCGAGGCGGATGCCCCGGTCCAGGCAGACCCAGGTCATCACCTTCGAGTTCACGTAGTGCCGGCACGGGCCGCGGATCTCCCACACGCCGTGGTCCGGTTCCCGCCAGCGCGCCGCCATGGTCTCGACGTGGCGCCGCAGCAGCGCCCACTGCGGGCCGGTCAGCTCGCCGGTGAGCAGCTGGTAGGCCAGCGCCGCGTCGAGGACGTGCCCGTACGTGTCGAACTGGATCTGGTGGGCCGCCGCGTTGCCGGCCCGCACCGGCGCCGAACCGGCGTAGCCGGACAGGTGCGGCAGCTCGCGCTCCTCGGTGGGGTGGCCGTGGATGCCGACGAGCGGCGCGAGCGGATGCTGCCGGGCGCAGATGCCGAGCAGGAAACGCAGGTAGCGGCGGCCCTCCTCGGCGTGGCCCAGGCGGAACAGCGCGAGCAGCAGCAGCGCCGCGTCCCGATGCCAGGTGAAGCGGTAGTCCCAGTTGCGTACCCCGCCGATCTCCTCGGGCAGCGACGTGGTCGGGGCGGCCAGCAGCGCGCCGGTCTCGTCGTAGGACAGGCCCCGCAGCACCAGCGCGCTGTGCCGGACCGCGCCGGCCGCGAAGCCGCTGTAGTCGCCGCGCGCCGACCATGCCCGCCAGGTGTCGGCGGTCCGCCCGGTCAGCTCGCCGGCGTCGGCGAGGGCGGGCACCGGGTCGGCGTACCCGAGAAGCAGCGTGGCGTCCTGCCCGGCGCGCAGCTCCGCCTCGGCGACGAGCGTGCCGCCCTCGACCGTGACCGGCAGGTCGGTGCGCAGCCGCAGCGGCGTGCCGTCGGCGTGCCAGCCGGTACCGTCGCGCCGCCAGCGCACCGGGCGTGCCCCGTACCCGGGCCGGGGCGTCAGCTCGGCGCGGACCCGCAGCACACCGGCGGTGACCCGCAGCCGGCGCACCAGCACCCGCTCGGCGTGGATCGGCCGGTCGGCGGCGCCGGGCCGGACCGCGAGCAGGTCCTCACCGGCCGCCGCGCCGGACGGGGCGGCCCAGTCGTTCTCCAGCACCAGCGTGTCCGCCCGGTAGCGGCGCCGCGGCGCCGGGCAGCCGGCGACGGCGAGCGTGAACCGGCCGCCCGCGTCCCGGTCGAGCAGCCGGGCCGCCACCGCGTCGCCCGCCGCGTCCGGTACGCAGAACCATTCGACCGCCCCGTCCGGCGCGACGAGCGCCGTGGTGTGCGTGTCGGACAGGAACGCGTACGCGTCGATCGGCGGGAACGACGGCGGCGACTCGGGCACGGAGGTGACTACCCGGGGCGGGCGCGGGTAAGCGGGCCGGGGAGGGGCCGAGGTGACGAGCGAGTTCGTGAACTGGTCCGGCAGCCTCTGCTTCACGCCGGCGGAGTGGGCCGAGCCGGCCGACGAGGCCGAGGTACGCGCGCTGGTGCGCCGTGCCCGCGAGAGCGGTGTCACCGTCCAGCCGGTCGGCTCGGGGCACTCGTCCAGCCCGCTGGTACGGACCGACGGGATTCTGCTGAGCCTGGACCGGATGGCCGGGGTGATCTCCGACGACGGGCGGCTCGCGACGGCCTGGGCCGGCACGAAGCTCCGGGCGCTCGGCGAGGGCCTCTACGACGCCGGGCTGGCCATGGACAACCTGGGCGACGTCGACTACCAGTCGATCGCCGGGGCGACCGCCACCGGCACCCACGGCACCGGTCTGGGCTTCGGCAACCTGAGCACCCAGGTCACCGGCGTACGCCTGGTCACGGGCACCGGGGACGTGCTGGACGTCGACGCGCGGCGTAACCCGGAGCTGCTGCCGGCCGTCCGCCTCTCCCTCGGCGCGCTCGGCGTGGTCACCCGGGTCACGCTCGACGTGCAGCCGAGCTATCAGTTGCACCGCCGCTCCTGGTGCGCGCACCTGGACTGGACCCTGGACCACCTCGCCGAGTTGCAGCACACCAACCGCAACATGGACTTCTACTGGTATCCGCGCAGCGACCAGACGCAGATCCGGGTGATCAACCGCACCGGCACGGACGCCGCGCCGGACCGGGTGCAGTCCCGGCTGCCGGACGGCGAGCCCCGGCAGAGCCAGGTCGGGCCGACCCACCGCACCATTCCCCGGCACCGCGAGCTGCGCTTCGAGGAGATCGAGTACATGCTGCCGTCGGAGGCGTTCCCGGCCTGCTTCGCCGAGGTACGCCGCCGGGTGCGCGACCGCCACCGCCGGGTGGCCGCCTGGCGGGTCCTCGTCCGCACGATCGCCGCCGACGACATCTGGCTCAGCAACGCCTACGGCCGCCCCACCACCACGATCGCCTGCCTGCAGAACACCTCGCTGCCGTACGAGGAGTACTTCCGGGACGTGGAGGCGGTGTTCCGGCACTACGGCGGACGCCCGCACTGGGGCAAGAAGCACTGGCTCGGCGCGCGGGAACTGCGTCCCCTCTATCCCCGCTGGGACGACTTCCAGGCGGTGCGCCGCCGGCTGGACCCGGATGGGGTGTTCCTCACCCCGGACCTGGCCCGGCTGCTGGAGGAGTCGTGACCACGCCGGTCGGCGCCCGGGTCTGGGTGGTCCCCGGCGGGCACGTGCCGTTCCCCGCGCACGGCCCGGAACCGGCCTTCACCGCCTTCGACCAGCTCTGCGTGCTCAACGCCGCCGACGAGGACGCCGACCTGGAGCTGGACTTCTACTACCAGGACGCCGAACCGGCCGGGCCGTACCGGATACGGGTCGGTGCCCGCCGCATCCGGCACGTACGGGTGAACGACCTGATCGACCCGGAGGCGGTGCGGCTGGACCGCCCGTACGGCTGTGTGCTGCGCTCCCCGGTGCCGGTGGTGGTGCAGTTCCTGCGCCAGGACACCCGGCTGCCCGGCGTGGTGGCGCTGACCGGCACGATGGCGTACCCCGGGTGAGGTTCGAGCGGGCGAGTGCGGGTACCCCGGCGCATGCGGGATGCCGTCGACCGGGTACGGGACGCGGGCCGGTCCGGCCGCCGGAGGCTGGGGACGTACTTCCTCGTGGCGGTCCAGGCCGGCCTGGCCGCCGCGCTGGCCTGGACGGTGGCCCGCGAGGTGCTCGGCAACCCCGACCCGACGTTCGCGCCGGCCGCGGCGGTGAGCGTCATCGCCGCCTCGCTCGGCAACCGCACCGGGCGGACCCTGGAACTGGTGGTCGGGGTGGTCCTCGGCATCGTCGTCGGCGACCTGCTGATCCATCTCTTCGGCACCGGGCCGTGGCAGACCGGCTTGATCGTGTTCCTGGCGGTCAGCGCGGCGGTGCTCGTCCGCGGCACCGGTGCGCTCGTCACCCAGGCCGGCGGTACGGCGGTACTGGTCGCCACGCTGACCCCGGTGTCACCCGACCTGGAGCTGCCCCGGACCGTCAACGCACTCGTCGGCGGCGTCTCCGGCCTGCTCGTGGTGCTGGTGATCGCGCCGCTGAACCCGCTGCGCGCGGTCCGCCGCGTCGCGGACCCGGCGCTCGACACGTTCGCGTGCCAGATGACCGCGTCGGCGGAGGCGCTGGCGCACGCCGACGTACGCGCGGCCGACGAGGTGCTGGCCCGGATGCGCGCCGCCGAGACGGAACTGGACCGGATCGACGAGACGGTCACCGCCGCCGACGAGGTGGTCCGGTTCTCCCCGGTGCGCTGGCGGCGACGGCGGGCCCTGGCCGCGTACCGGCGCGGTGCCGAGCACCTGGACCGGGCGTTCCGCAACAGCCGGGGCATGGTGCGCCGGATCGGCACCGTACTGCGGGAACGGGAGCCGGTCCCGCCGGAGCTGCCCGCCGCGCTGGAGCACTTCAGCGAGGCGATCCGGCTGCTGCACCGGGCGTTCCTGGCCGCCGAGGAGCCGGTCGCCGCCCGGGAGCGGGTGCTGCGCGCGGTCCGCGACGCGGGCGAGGCGTGCCGGCGGGACATCGGGTTCTCCGGCACCATCGTGGTGTCGCAGCTGCGGACCGTCGCCAACGACCTGCTGCGTGCCACGGGCGTGCCGGCGGACGAGGCCCGCCGGCAGGTCCGCCGCGCGGCAGCGGCCCGCTGAACGGCCCGCTCACACCTCGGTCAGCCGGCTCTTCTGCACCTTGCCCATCGCGTTGCGGGGCAGCGCGCCGACCAGACGCACCTGCCGGGGGCGCTTGTGCGCGGACAGGTGCCGTGCCACGAAGTCGATCAGCTCCCTCTCGGCCACGCCGTCGCCGACCACGTACGCGGTCACCTGCTGGCCCAGGTCGGGGTGGGGCGTGCCGACCACCGCCGCCTCCCGCACTCCCGGGTGGGCCAGCAGCGCGTCCTCCACCTCGCCGGCCCCGATCCGGTACCCGCCGCTTTTGATCAGGTCGGTGGCGGCCCGGCCGACGATCCGGTGGGCGCCGTCCGGGTCGACTGTCGCGACGTCGCCGGTGCGGAACCAGCCGTCCGCCGTTCGGGTGGCCGCGTCGGCGTCCGGCCGGTTCAGGTAGCCGTCGAACAGCGTGCCGCCGCGTACCTGAAGCTCACCCATCGCCTCGGCGGGCAGCGGCCCGCCGTGCTCGTCCACCACCCGCGTGTGCACGCCGGGCAGCGGCACGCCGACGGTGCCGGGCCGCCGGGGGCCGTCCGCGCGGGCGCTCACCGTCACGAGCGTCTCGGTCATCCCGTACCGCTCCAGCGGCCGGTGCCCGGTCAGCCCGGCCAGCGCCGCGAAGACCGGCTCGGGCAGCGCCGCGCTGCCGGACACGAGCAGCCGGGCGCCGCGCAGCGCCCGCGCCGCCGCGGGTTGCGCCGCGATCCGCGACCAGATCGTGGGTACGCCGAAGTACATCGAGGCACCCGCCGCCGCGTACCGGTCGGGGTGGGGCCGGCCGACGTGGCGCAGCCGGCTGCCGACGCGCAGCGGGCCGAGCACGCCGAGCACCAGCCCGTGCACGTGGAACAGTGGCAGGCCGTGTGCCAGTACGTCGTCCGGGGTCCACGCCCAGGCGTCGGCGAGCCCGTCCAGGCAGGCGGCGATCGCGCGGCGGGACAGCACCGCGCCCTTCGGCGCGCCGGTGGTGCCGGAGGTGTAGAGGATCAGCGCGGTGGCCGCCGGGTCCGGTTCGGGGTGTGTGGTGTCCGCGCGCCGGGCCAGGTCCAGCGGTACGACGGGCGGCGAGCCGGCGTGCGGCGTGCCGGGCGGCGCGAGCAGCAGTTCCGCGCCGGAGTCGCGCAGGATGTGGTCGCGTTCCATCGGGCCCGCGTCGGGCGGCACCGGCACCACCGCCGCGCCTGCCATCAGCCCGCCGACCACGCCGACCACCGTCTCCAGGCTCGCCGTCGCGGGCACCGCCACCCGGGCCGCGCCGTGCAGGTCGTCGGCGACGGCGGTGGCCGCCCGGCGCAGCTCCACCCGGGACAGCGACCGGTCTCCCACCCGCACCGCCCCGGGACGGTCGTCGGTGGTCTCGGCGAGCCGGCTCAGCAGCGACACGGCGACCCCTTCCTGGTATCCGCCTGACGTACCGCGACCGTAGCGGGGCCGGCCACCCCTGCCGGGCGTGCCGTCAGGAATGTGTCATCGTGGTCGGCGGCGAGGGAGGGGTGGGCATGTCGGGTCCGTTGCGCGGTGTGCTGGTCGCCGACTTCTCCCGGATCCTCGCCGGGCCGTACGCCACGATGCTGCTGGCCGATCTCGGCGCGGACGTGGTCAAGGTGGAGGCGCCCGGCGGCGACGACACCCGGGGCTGGCGGCCCCCGGTGCGCGACGACGTCTCCACCTACTACCTCGCGGTGAACCGCAACAAGCGCTCACTGGTGCTCGACCTGACCGATCCCGGCGACCTGACGCTGGCGCACCGGCTGGCCGACCGGGCCGACGTGCTGATCCAGAACTTCCGGCCGGGCGCGCTGCGCCGCTTCGGCCTCGACCACGACACGGCCACCGCCCGCAACGCCCGCCTGGTGTACGCCTCGATCAGCGGCTTCGGCGACGCCGGGGGCGCCGACCTGCCCGGGTACGACCTCATGGTGCAGGCCGCGGCCGGGCTGATGAGCCTCACCGGGGACGCGGACGGGCCGCCCTACAAGGCCGGGGTGGCGGTGTTCGACGTGATCGCCGGGCTGCACGCGGCGGTCGGGATCCTGGCCGCGCTGCGGCACCGGGAGGAGACCGGGCGCGGCCAGCACGTCACAGTGGACCTGCTCTCCTCGGCGCTGTCCGGGCTGGTCAACCACGCCAGCGCGTACGTCGCGGGTGCAGCGGCACCGCACCGGATGGGCAACGCGCACCCGAGCATCGTGCCGTACGAGCCGCTGCCCACGGCCGACGGCGAGCTGGTGGTGATCGCCGGCAACGACGGGCAGTTCCGTACCCTCTGCCGGGTGCTCGGCGTGCCGGAGCTGGCCGGCGACGCGCGGTTCCGCCGCAACGCCGACCGCACCGCGCACCGCGACGAGCTGCGGCCGCTGCTGGTGGCGGCGCTGTCCCGGCGCGGCAGCGCGGAGTGGTTCGCGCAGCTGCGTGCCGCGGGCGTGCCGTGCAGCCCGATCAACTCGGTGGCCGAGGGGGTGGCGCTGGCGCAGGGGCTCGGCCTGGAGCCGGTGGTGACGGCGGGCGGGGTGCCGGGCATCCGGAACCCGATCGGCCTGTCCGAGGCGCCGCCCCGCTACGACCTGCCGCCGCCGGAGCTGGACGAGCACGGCGCGGAACTGCGCGCGTGGCTGGCCGCGGAGTGAGTGGCCCGGCCGCGTGCCGGGCGGGCCGTCAGAGCGTCTCGACCAGGCGGAAGCGTTCCAGCACGGCCGGGGTGTCGTCGTCCACAGTGAAACCGGGGTCGCCGAGCCAGCCGCGGTAGTCCTCGCCGTGCCAGAACCGCTCGTGGCCGGCCCGCCAGGCGGCGACCGTCTCGAACCCCTCGCCCTCGTCGCGGGCGTGGTCGAGATCGACGTCGCCGAGGCGGGCGACGCGGACCTCGACCAGCTCGATCACCGCCACCGGCCGGCCGTCGGAGTCGATCACCGCCGAGCGGGTACCGACGACCGGTAGCGGCTCACCGTCGATCTCGTAGTCCTGGAGCAGACCGGTGGTGGTGGTCTTGCTCCCGTCGAGCACGGCGGCGACGAGCTGGTCGCGCAGCGGGCCCGGGAAGGCGAACTCGAAGGCGGGCAGCTCGGCGTCCGTGCGCGGCAGCGTCCGGTCCAGCCAGTCGAGCAGGACCCGCTCGTACTGCGGGCTGACGCCGTCCAGGTCCTCGCGCTCCCCGAGCGTGGGCGCGTGGTCGCAGCCGGCCAGCCGGGCCACCGTCAGCTCGGCGTCGCGGGCCGTCCGCCGCCACACCGCGAGGCTGTCCTCGATCGGGATCCACGCGTCCGTCTCGCCGTAACAGAGCAGCACCGGGCCGGTCAGCCGCGCCAGGACCGGCGCCGGGTCGTAGTCCATGTCGGTCCAGGTGCCGGGCGTGGCGGGCAGCTCCTCGGGCAGGAACGCCAGTGGGAACCAGGGGCGGCGCACGGCGGCGTCCAGCTCTGCCTGCGCCACCGCGCGGGGCACGTCGCCGCGCAGGAAGTCCTCGGCGAGCGCGCGCAGCCGGGTCAGCTCGGCCACGTCGGCCGGGCCGTAGCCGTTCCGGCGTAACTGCTCGGCGGTGCCGTAACGCATCTGCCTCGCGGGGCTCACGCCACTGCACCCGACCAGGACCAGGAAGTCGACCGGGCAGCGGGTGGCGGTCAGCGCCGCCGCCCACGCGCCCTGGCTGAAACCCCAGAGCCCCACCGGGACCGCCCCGACGTGCCGGCGCAGCTCGGCGAGCGCGGCGGACGCGTCCTCCGCCTGGTCGGCCAGCGGCACGTCGTGCCCGTCCGGCCGGGGACGGCGGTCGTAGCGCAGCACCGCGATCCCGGCCGCGGGCAGCAGCCGGGCCAGGTGCGCGTACAGGAAGTACGAACGCTGCTCGGCGTGCGAGCCGTGCAGCACCACGAGGCCCCCGCGTACCGGCCCGGCCGGCAGGTCGAGGACCGCGGGCAGGCGCGCCGTGCCGACTGTCGTCTCCATGCCGGGCAGTGAACCACGAGCCGTCCCGCCCGGTGGTCCCGGCCGCCGTCCGGAACCCCCGCGTGCGTACGCTGACCAGGTACGTCGCCGCGACCGTGGAGAACCGCCATGACCAGCCCCGCACCCCGTACCGTCCGGGTCGCCCGCCCCGTGGACGTGGCAGCCCTCGTCGACCTGATCGAGTCGGCGTACCGGGGTGAGCGCAGCCGGCAGGGCTGGACCCACGAGGCGGACCTGCTGGCCGGGCAGCGCACCGACCCGGAGATGGTGGCCGCGGCGGTCAGCGGGCCGGGCGGCGTGGTGCTGGTCGCCGAGCAGGGCGGCGACCTGGTGGCCTGCTGCCAGCTGGAACGCCGCGACGACCACGTCTACTTCGGCATGTTCGCGGTCAGCCCCGGCCGGCAGGGCGGCGGGGTGGGCCGGGAACTGCTGGCCGAGGCCGAGCGCTACGCCGCCGAGCAGTGGCACGCCGGTGAGATGCGGATGACGGTCATCGTCCAGCGCGACGACCTGATCGGCTGGTACGAGCGGCGCGGCTACGTGCGCACCGGCGAACTGAGCCCGTTCCCGTACGGCGACGAGCGCTTCGGCGTGCCGCTGCGGCCGGACCTGGCGTTCGAGACGCTGCGCAAGAAGCTGGGCTGAGTCACCCCGCCAGATCCCGGCGGCCGTAGGCCCGGCCGCCCAGGGCGGCCAGGGCGAACGCCGCCGCGAGCAGCACGCCCTGAGCCGTCCAGTTGGGCGCCGTGTCGGGCACGGCGGCGAGATGCGCGTACGGGGACAGCACGCCGATCCAGGCGGGCGCGCGCACGCTCTCGGTCACCACGGTCAGCAGGAAACCACCCGCTGTGGGCAGCATTCCCAGCACGGGAACCAGCCGGGGCGCCGCGCCGACGGCGAGGGTGGCCGCCCCGGCGCCGAGCAACGCCAGCGGCACCACGTTGAGCGTGCCCGCCAGGGCGGCGGTGAGCGGCAGGCCGGCGCCGACCACTGTGGTGCCCAGCCACGTCGCCAGACCGGCGGCGACCGCCAGCGCCACCGCCCCGGCGGACGCGCTGCCCACCTCGGCGGCGAGCAGCCGGGCCCGGCTGACCGGACCGGCCCGCAGCAGCGTGAGCCGGCCGGCGACCTCCGCGGCGACGAAGGCGTTCAACCGCGCGGTGGCGAACGCGCCGATCGGCACCGCCAGGAGCGCGAACAGCGTGGCCACGTACCCCCGCACCCGGTCGAGTCCGCCGAAGCCCGCCCGCGCGGCGAGGTCGGCGAAGGCGGGGTTCTGCTCGAGGAATCCGGTCAGCGACGTGGCGAGCACGCCGATCAGCAGGAAGTAGGCGGCGACACCGGTGGCCCAGCCGGCGAGCGGACGCAGGGCGCGCCGCATCGCGAAGGCCGGCACCGAGCGCAGCAGGTGGCGTCGCGGCGCCCGGCCGACCGGTGGGCGCAGGAGTCCGGCGCCCACGTCGCGCCGGGCGCACAGGGCCAGCGCCGCCCCGGTCAGCAGGACGACGGCGGCCAGCGACACGAGCAGCGGCGCCCACCGGTTCTCGTGGTACGGGCGGCTGAGCGCGAGCGGGCCGTACGGCGGCAGCCACCGCAGCCACGCCACCGCCGGCCCGGAGTCGCCGGCCATCCGCGCCAGCAGGCCGGCCCCGAGCACGGCCAGACCGCTACCGGCCGCCCCCGCCCGGGTCGGCTGCACCTGCGCGACGACGGCGCCCACCGCGACCGCGAACGCCCCGGCCGAGGCGAGACCGGTCCCGTGCAGCAGCGCCCCCGGCCACGGCGTGCCGGCCGCCGTCAGCGCGGCCGCGAGCAGCGAACCGGCCACCGCCGACGTCGCCATCAGCGGAGCCAGGTGACGCCGCAGCACCGCCGCGGGCGTCAGCCGACCGGCGAGCAGCAGCCCCCAGCGGCCGGACTCCTCCTCGCCCCGGGTCACCCGGACGGTCGCCAGCAGGCTCCACACGCTGACCAGCACGGCCAGCACCGTGCCGGTGCGCCAGACCGTGAACCCACCGGCGGTGTCCAGGGCGACGGGCTCGCCGAACAACGTACGGATCGCGGGGTTGCGCGCCAGCGCCTCCAGGGCGGCGGCGTCCATGCCCTCGCCGACGGTGCCCGCGTAGGTGGCCACCACCAGGACGGACATGCCGACGGTCAGGCCGGTCACGACGAGGGCCGGACGCCAGATCCCGCGGGCGGCGAGCAGGCTGACCGCTGTGCCGGCCGGGCGCGTCACGACTGCTCCCCGTAGTAGTCGAGGAAGATCTCCTCCAGGCTCGGCTCGCGCACGGTCAGCGTGGTGATCTCCGCGCCGGACAGGGCGCGCAGCGCTGCGGCGGGCGGGCCGGCGAGGGTGAAGCGCAGCAGTCCCTCCCGCTGCTCGACCGCTTCGACGCCGGGCACGCCGGCGAGGTCGGGTGCGGGGCCGGTGAACCGTACCGTCACCTCGTTGCGGTGCAGCCGCCGCAACTGCGGCACCGGGGCGATGTCCACGAGCCGGCCGGCCCGCAGGATCGCCACCCGGTCGCAGACCGCCTCCACCTCGGCGAGCTGGTGCGAGCAGAGCAGCACGCTCTGCCCGTTGGCCCGCGCCTCGCCCACCGCGCGGCGGAACTGCAGCTCCATCAGCGGGTCCAGGCCGCTCGTCGGCTCGTCGAGCACGAGCAGCGGCGCCCGGGTGGCGAACGCGGCGACCAGGGCGACCTTCTGCCGGTTCCCGGTCGAGTAGGTGCCGGCCGGGCGGGACGGGTCGAGCGCGAACCGCTCGACGAGTTCGGCCCGGTAGCCGGCGTCGACACCGGGACCGGTCGCGGCGAGCAGGTCGAGGATCTCCGCGCCGGTGAGCTGCGGCCAGAGCGCCACGTCGGCCGGCACGTACGCCAGCAGCCGGTGCGCCGCCCGCACGTCCGCGGCGTCCGCCTCGAAGATCCGTGCGGCACCCCGGGTGGGATGGGCGAGGCCGAGCAGCAACCGGATGGTGGTGGACTTGCCGGCGCCGTTCGGGCCGAGGAGACCGACCACCTCACCGGCCTCGACGGTCAGATCCAGGCCGTCGAGGGCCACCAGGCGGCCGTAGTGCTTCGTCAGATCACGGGTGTGGACGGCGGGGACTTCCATGGCGCGGCTCCAGGAGACGGCGGGACGACGACCGCCGACCAGGCTTCCCGGCACACCGCGCTCACCGTACTGCCGATGTCCCGACCCGGGGAAGCCCCGCCCGTGTCGTCACGGCCCCACCGGCCGGTCGACGAGCGCGACCAGCTTCTTCGGGGCCAGCACGCAGTAGCTCTCGGTGAGCAGCTCGGCGACCTCGGTCCAGTCGGTGCCCGCGTCCAGCCGCAGCCCGACCACGTCGGCGGCCCAGTCCGGCTTGAAGAAGTGCGGCCCGGCCGCGAGCAGCCCGGCGATCTCGTCGCCGGGGGAGCGGAACGTCATCACGCAGACCGGCTCGTCGGTCGCCGCGGCCCGCGCGTACGCCGCCTGGTGGCCCGGGTCGACGGTGAGGACGTGGGCGAACGTGCGGCCGCGGACGCGCCATCGCACGCCCACCCAGGCCGCCTCCTCGTAGGTCTCCGGCAGGCCGAGGCAGACCGGCCGCAGGCGGTCGAGGTGTTCGGGTGGGACGTCTCCGGGGCCGCTCATGCGCGCAGGCTAACCGCAGCCCCCGACATTCCGGCCGCACCGGCGTGGCGGACCCGCCGCCGGGCGTCCGAGAACGAAATGTCGTAATCGAGGAGTACGACAGCGATGAGTTTCGGTGAGGCGCACGGTCAGTGCGGGGAGAACCCCCTCGGACGAGAGGACGAGACATGAGCGGCGTACGAGTACTTGTCGGCACGCGCAAGGGCGCGTTCATCCTGACCTCGGACGGCAAGCGAGACGACTGGACCGTCGACGGACCGCACTTCGGCGGCTGGGAGATCTACCACCTGACAGGTTCACCTGTGGAACCGGACCGGTTGTACGCGTCCCAGTCCGGCGGCTGGTTCGGGCAGCTGATCCAGCGCTCGGACGACGGCGGCCGGACCTGGACGACAGCCGGCAACGACTTCGCCTACAGCGGCGAGGTGGGGCAGCACCTGTGGTACGACGGCACCCCACGCCCGTGGGAGTTCAAGCGGATCTGGCACCTGGAGCCGTCCCGCCACGACCCCGACACGGTGTACGCGGGCGGCGAGGACGCCGCCCTCTACCTGTCCACCGACGGCGGCCAGAAGTGGTCCGAGCTGACCGCGCTGCGGCAGCACCCGACCGGACCGTCCTGGCAGCCCGGCGCGGGCGGGATGTGCCTGCACACGATCGTCCTCGACCCGGCCGACCGGGACCGGATCTACGTCGCGATCTCGGCGGCCGGCGCGTTCCGCAGCGACGACGGCGGCGCGAGCTGGCTGCCGATCAACAAGGGTCTGCGTTCCGGCGAGATCCCCGACACCGACTCCGAGGTCGGGCACTGCGTGCACCGTCTCGCCCAGCACCCGTCGCGGCCGGACACGCTGTTCATGCAGAAGCACTGGGACGTCATGCGCACGGACGACGCGGGCGCGAACTGGCGGGAGGTCAGCGGCGACCTGCCGTCGGACTTCGGCTTCCCGATCGCGGTGCACGCGCACGAGCCGGAGACGGTCTACGTGGTGCCGATCACCAGCGACTCGCTGCACTACCCGCCGGAGGGCAAGCTGCGCGTCTACCGCAGCCGTACCGGCGGGGAGCACTGGGAGCCGCTGACCGAGGGGCTGCCGCAGTCGCACTGCTACGTCAACGTGCTGCGCGACGCGATGGCCGTCGACACGCTCGACCCGTGCGGCATCTACTTCGGCACCACCGGCGGTCAGGTCTACCACTCGGCCGACGGCGGCGACACGTGGGCGCCGATCGTGCGGGACCTGCCGGGCGTGCTCTCGGTCGAGGTCCAGGTGCTGCCGTGATCCGGGTGGTGCTGCCGGCGCACCTGAAGAACCTGGCGCACGTCACCGGCGAGGTACGCGTCGAGGTGGCCGGGCCGCCCACCCAGCGTGAGGTGCTCGACGCGCTGGAGGCCGCGTACCCGATGCTGCTCGGCACGATCCGCGACCGGCACAGCGGGAAGCGCCGGCCGTTCGTCCGCTTCTACGCCTGCGAGCTGGACCTCTCCAACGAGTCTCCGGACGACCCGCTGCCGGAGGAGGTGGTCGCCGGCAAGGAGCCGTTCATCGTGCTCGGCGCGATGGCGGGCGGTTGAGCGCCACGACCGGCGGTTGAGCGGCACGACCGGCGGTTGAGCGGCACGACCGGGAACCGCGCTCGTCACCGCCACGTCAGACCGGCATGACCCGTCACGGATACCGGACGCTCGGATGCACACTGACCGTCACGCTGGCTCTGGCCGGCTGTACCGCGTCGCCGCCGGCCGCCGACCCGCCACCCACCGGGCGGGTCGTACCGGCCGGCGGGCTGCGGCTGGTGGCGTTCGACAGCTGCGACGAGGCGCTGCGGCAGCTCCGCACGGCCGCGAAGGCGGCGGTCGGCCCGTGGGGATTCGGCGCGGACGACCTCCGGCAGTTCAGCGCGGAACGGGCGACGGCGCTCGGCGGCGTCGCCAAGGACGCGAGCGCGGCGTCCGCGGCGGACTACTCCGGCACCAACGTGCACGAGGCGGGCGTGGACGAACCGGACCTGGTCAAGACCGACGGGAAGCGGATCGTCACGGTCACCGGGGGCGTGCTGTCCGTGGTCGACCCGGCGAGCCGTCGCGTGACCGGCCGGCTGGCGCTCGATCCCGACACCGAGCGGTTCTCCGGCGGAGAGGCGAGCCTGCTGCTGCACGGCGACCGGGCGCTCGTGCTGCTGCGCGCCGGCCGGACCGTCAAGGGCCCCGTACCGGGCAGGCAGACGCGCCCCGGCACGACTCCGCAGGCCCGGCTGGTCCTGCTGGACCTCGCCGGGCCGCCCCGCGTGGTCGGGGAGTACCGGATCGACGGCCTCCTGGTCGACGCGCGGCAGTCCGGCGCGACCGCCCGCGTGGTGATCCGGTCCGCGCCCCGGCTCGACTTCCCCTACCGGTTCGACCGCAAGACGGACGCCCAGCGGATCGCCGCCAACCGCGCGGTCATCGACAAGGCCACGCTCGACGACTGGCTGCCCCGCTACGAGATCCGCGACAGCGTGCGGACCGTCGGCACCGGACGGGTCGGCTGCGACCGGGTCAGCCGGCCGGCGGGCTTCTCCGGCGCGTCGATGGTGACGGTGCTCAGCTTCGACCTGGGCGCGTCCGCGCTCGGTGCCGGTGACCCGGTCACGGTGGCCGCCGACGGCGACACCGTCTACAGCAACGGCGCACGCCTCTACGTCGCCAACGACCACCGCTGGCGGATGTGGCGTGGCGGGCCGTCCGCCGCGCGCGACACCAGCACCGAGATCTACCAGTTCGACACCGCGGCGGGCACGCCCCGTTTCGTCGCCGCCGGGTCCGTGCCCGGCTGGCTGATCGACCAGTACGCGCTGTCCGAGTGGGACGGTCACCTGCGGGTCGCCACCACCACGGGTGACACCTGGGGGCGCGGAACGTCCTCCCAGTCCGGCGTCTACGTGCTGCGCGCCGACGGCGCCACACTGAAGCGGGTCGGCGCGGTCACCGGCCTGGGCAAGGGCGAGCGGATCTTCGCGGTGCGGTTCGTCGGCGGCACCGGGTACGTGGTGACGTTCCGGCAGACCGACCCGCTGTACGGCGTGGACCTGCGCGACCCGGCCGCGCCCCGGGTCACCGGCGAGTTGAAGATAAACGGGTATTCGTCGTACCTGCACCCGGCCGGCGACGGCCGTCTGATCGGGGTCGGGCAGGACGCGACCGACCGGGGCCGGGTGACGGGCACCCAGGTGTCGCTGTTCGACGTGGCCGACCCGGCCCGGCCGGCGCGCGTTGCCCAGCACCACGTCGCGGGCGGCTGGTCCGAGGCGGAGAACGACCCGCACGCGTTCCTGTACTGGCCGCCGGAGCGCCTGGTGGTGATCCCGGTGCAGCGGCCGGGCGTGGTCACCGACCGGGCGGAGAGCGTCAAGGGCACGCCCTCCGGCGGTGTGCTGGCGCTGCGAATCGGCGACAAGGGCTTCACGGTCGCCGGCGCCGTCGACCATCCGGGCTCCCTGACCGACGGTGCCGAGTGGACCCCGATCCGCCGCTCACTGATGATCGACGGTGTGCTGTGGACGGTGTCCGACGCCGGCCTCAAGGCGACCGCCCTGTCCGGCATGACCACCCTCGCCTGGGTGCCGCTGACCTGACGCCGGCCCGGGGGAAACCCGTCGCGGCGGCGGGCGCCGTCCCGGATGATCGGGCCGTGCGGATCAGGCTGCGGCGACTGTGGATCGACGGGCGCGCCTTCACCTGGCGGGCGGAGATCCGCCAGGTGCGGGGCGACGGAGACTGCCACCGGTGCATCCGGCTCCGGATCTGGGGCGGCGGCAGGACGGGCCAGGCGCTCCAGGCGGATCTGCTGTCGACCACCTGGGGGACACCCTGGCCGCCCTGTGCCGTCGACGACGCCTACCCGACCTCTGCCGACGTACGCGCCGTCGTCGAGTACGCCCTGCGGCACGGCTGGCAGCCCGAGCGGCGCGGCGGCACGTACCCGCTTGCGGAGCGGGAGCACGCGGCCCGGTTCCGGTTGCCCGGATTCCTGCTCACCGACCGGCTGCGCGGACCGGAGGGCGGCGATCCGACTCGGCGCGTGGCGTCGGCGTGGGCCGCCACGAACGGTGGCTGACCGGACCTCGCCGCGCCACGGGGACGCGACGAGGTCCGGCACGTCACTGTTCCAGCGCCGCCTCGGCGGCCGCGACCTGCGGGCCGACCCGCAGCGCGTACGCGACGACGCCGCCGAGGAGGAACGTCGCGGCGGTGACCGCGGCGATCCGGTTGCCCGGCTCCTGCGCCATCCACAGCGCCACCTGCCGCCAGGCCGGCCCGCCGGGTGCGGCCAGGAACGCACCCAGGGCGGCCCACGCGGTCGGCACCTGCCAGGCGGCCCGCGCACCGGCCAGCGCGGCGCCGAGCCCGACCAGCCCGATCAGCCCGGCCGTGTTGCGGACCAGCACGGCCGGCGGCCCGAAGTCGGCGCCGAAGACACGGGCGGCGGCCAGCATCCCGGCCACCGCCGCGCCGTACGCGAGCAGGTGCCCGGCCCGGCGGGGCGGCCAGGACCACGCGGCGGTCTGCTCCAGCGCCGGGTCGGTGCCGGCGAGCGTCGGCCCGAGCGGCGCCACCGCCAGCGCGGTGGTGAGCACGGCGAGGCCGGCGGGCACCTCGGGGCGGTCGGTGAAGGCGGACCAGGCGACGGCCATCACGGCGACCGCGACCGCGGATCCGGCCAGGGCGGCGGGTAGCCGGCGGGACCGCACGTACAGCGGCAGCCAGCGGCTCACGGCGCGGCCCGGCCGGTGAGCGCCGGCATCAGGTCCGGTTCGCACCGCGCGGCCGCGTCCCGCAGCGCGGTGACCCGCCGCAGCTGCTCCGGCTCGGGCAGCGCGCGCAGTTGCCGCACCCCGGCCCGGATCTCCTCCTGCTGCTCGTCGGCGTACCGGTATCCGGTCCAGGAGTCCCACAGCCGTACGGTCTCGGTGTCCAGCAGCCAGGCCGCGACGATCGCCGGGGCGATGTCGTCGCCGCTGCGCCCGCAGCCGTACCACCTGGTGCCACCGCCCATGGCGATGCGCTCGGCGACGTCCGCGGCCCGGCCGGTGTCCGGGTCGACCTCCAGGAGGAACTGCACGGTGCCCGGTGCCGGCTCGGGCCGGTGCCACTGCTCGCTGTCGTTGCTGCCGATGGTGTCCAGCCGCAGCTCCACCGCGCGGTCCGGCGCGCCCGGCAGCTTCGCCAGCGCGCGCAGCCCCCGGCGGGCCTCGGTGGTGACCTCGGGCAGCAGGTGCGCGTTGACGGCGGTGACGCACACCTGCGGCGTGCCGTCGGCGCAGACGTACCGGCGCGCTCCCGCGTCGAGCTGCCAGATTCCGGCCGGGCCGGGCACGCCGACCAGGACGAGACCCGCCACGCCGCCGGCCAGGCCCGCGAGGGCACCGGCCCGGGTCAGCCACGACCCGCCCGCCGCCAGCAGCAGGCCGGCGAGCACCAGCCCGGCGCCGAGCGCCAGCCGGCTCAGCAGCAGCCGGTCCGACAGCGTCTCCCAGGGCGTGTCCGGCGGCCAGTTGATCATGAGAGAGACGTTCGACAGTCTGCTGTCCGCACCCGCGACCATGGACGTGCCCTCCTGGGCGACCAGCGCGGCGGCGGCCAGCAGCGGGGGCAGCAGCGGTGAGGACCACAGGCGGCCGACGGCCGTGCCGCACCAGGCCGCGCCGACGAGCACCAGCACGTCAACCAGGGGCCCGGCGAGCCCGCGTACGCCGAAGTAGGCGCCGCCGGTGGCGACCAGCACCGCGCCGCCGGCGAGCACGAGCAGGTGCGCGGCCGCGACGGCGACGCCGAGCGCGGTCATCGCCGGCAGCGTGCGCTGCCAGCGGGGCCGGCCGGTGCTGTCCATCAGCTCGTCGGCGCGGGTGCGCCGGTCCCGGCGGCCGAGCACCGCGCCGCCGGCCAGCGCCAGGGGCATCAGGAAGAACACGGCGGAGGAGTGCACGTAGCCCAGCCGCAGCCACTGCCCCTGCCAGAAGCTGTACATGCTGGCGACGCCGAGGATCCCGATCGCGAGGAGCAGCACCGCCACGGCCGGTGCGTTGGATCGGCGCAGTTCGACACGGACCTGTCGGATCATCACGCGCCCCGGTGCTGCTGGAGGAGGTACGAGTAGCCGCGCTCGGCGGCGCTGTCGCCGACGCCGCCGGTCTCGCCGTGGCGGACCAGGTCGGCGGGCAGGCCCTGGAACACGCGAGTGCCGTGGTCCATCAGGATGACGTCGGAGCAGGCCGCCACCACGTCCTCCACCAGGTGGGTGGAGACCAGCACGCAGGCGTCCGCGCCGAGTTCGCGGATCAGCTCGCGGAACTCGACGCGCTGCTCCGGGTCCAGCCCGACAGTCGGTTCGTCGAGCAGCAGCAGGTCCGGTTCGTTCACGATCGCCTGGGCGATGCCGGCCCGGCGCAGCATGCCGCCGGACAGCGACTTGAGTTTGGCGTCGGCCCGGTCGGTGAGGCGTACCCGGTCGATGGCGCGCTGGGTCGCGCCCGGCACCGAGGAGGCCGGCATCTCCCGCAGCCAGGCCACGTACTCGACGTACTCCCGGACGGTGAACCGGGGGTAGTAGCCGAACTGCTGCGGCAGGTAGCCGAGCCGGCGGCGCACCGGCCGCAGCTCACGGGACGCGGTGGCGTCCGCGCCGAGCAGCCGCAGCACCCCGGCGTGCGGCTTGACCACTGTGGCCAGCGCACGCATCAGGGTGCTCTTGCCGGCGCCGTTCGGGCCGAGCAGCCCGTGCACGCCGGCACCGAGCGTCAGGCCGAGGTTGTCGACTGCGAGGTGCCGCCCGGCCTTCACCGACAGTCCCACCGCCTCGATCCGCCAGGCGTGCCGGGTCGGCGCCACCTCGTCGGCGCTCACTGCGCGTACCAATGTCGTCTCCTTCTCGGGGCAGGGTGGTCCGCGGCGCCGGCGGGGCGCCGTGGTGTGGTTCCGGGGGCCGGCGTCAGCCGGCGGGCCGCCGCAGGTGTTCGGCGCGCAGCGCGGTCAGCACGGTGAGCACGACGGCGGCCGCCGCCCAGGCGGGCATGGTGGCGGGCCGGATCAGGGCCTCGGTCGCGGCGGCGGCGCGGGCCGCGTCGGCGTCGCCGGTGTACGACACGGCCGCGACCGCCGCGAGCCAGCCGCCGCCGAGGACGGCGGCGGCCTGCGGCACGCCGACGCGACTGCCGAGCAGCAGCGTCGCCGCGGTGAACGTCAGGCAGGGCAGCAGCCACAGCGCGGGGTTGCGGCCGACCGCCAGCCCGGCCACGGCGAGGACCGGCGCCACCAGGAGCAGAACCGCGAGGGTACGGCGCAGCAGCAGTTCCAGCCCGGCGCGAGCGGTGCCGGCGACCACCTCCCAGTTCGGGTTGGCGCGTCGCGACCAGGCCACCGCGAGCCCGGCCAGCGGCGCCACCGGGGCCAGCAGCAGCACCGCCGACGGCTGGTCCGGGTAGTTGCGGTCCAGCAGCACCGCGGCGAGGATCGCCGTGCAGGTCATGGCGGCCCAGGCCAGCAGCGACCAGTCGGTCCAGCGCAGCCACCACCGTCGCAGCGGGTGCCGGCGCACCGGTCGCGGCCCGGTGCGGGCCTGTTCCAGGATCGCCTCCCGGGCGTCGCCGAGCAGGGCCCGCAGCGGCGGGGCGGCCAGCTCGCCGAGCCGGTCGCGGCACTCGGCGCAGCCCTCCAGGTGCACCTCGATCGTCCAGGCGGCGGCGTCGTCGGGGCTGCCCGCCGCGTACGCGGCCAGGGCCGGCGGGGGAACGTGAGCGGTCATGCCAGTGCCTCCCGTAGCGCGTTGCGGGCACGCCGCGCCCGGCTCTTCACGGTGCCCTCCGGCACCCCCAGCAGGACGGAGGTCTCCCGGACGGTCAGCCCGTCCAGGACCATGGCGGCCAGCACCGCCCGCAGCTCCGGGGCCAGCGCGTCCAGCGCGGCGCCCACCTCCGACCCGAACGAACCGGCGAGCGCCTCGTCCTCCGCGGCCGGCGCGCTGCGTACCGGCAGCACGTCGGTCGGCACCTCCTGCACCCGGGCGCGGCGGCGCAGCGCGTCGACCAGACGCCGCGCCGCGATGGTCCAGATCCAGCCGGCGGCCGAGCCGCCGGGCGCGTCCGCACCACCGGAGGGCCGGAGTCCGCTGAACGAGCCGGCGGCCCGCCACACCGTGAGGTAGGTGTCCTGGAGGACCTCGGCGACGATGCCGTCGTCGGCGCACCGCCGCCGCAGCCGGATCGCGAGCCACGGCGACGTACGCCGGCACAGCTCGTCGAACGCGTCCAGATCGGCGCGTGCGACCCGCCGCAGCAGCCGTTCCTCGTCCTGCTGGCTTCCTCCCACGCCTAGATGGTCGTTCACGGCACCTCCCACGGATCACGGCGCGGCGTGACCTGGGTCACACCGCGCCGTGGGCAGGTGTCCGTCACTCCGGTGCGGCGAACGGTCCCTTCGGTCCGAACGCCAGCGCGGCGAACCGCTCGCCGATACGGCGGTCGGCGGCCGGGTCGGGGTGCAGCTCGTCGGGCAGCGGCAGTTCGGCGTAGTCGGCCTCGCCGTACAGCTCCAGCCCGTCGAGGTAGTGCAGGTTCGGGTCCGCCGCGGACCGGGACGCCACGATCCGGGCCAGCTCGGCGCGGATGACGCGCAGCGTGAGCCGGCCGGTGGCCACGTCGGCCGGGTCGCCGGTGGCCCGGAACCGCACCCGCCCGTCGACGAACTCGACCGCGCCCGGACCGGGCGTGTCCTCCTGGATCGGGCAGAGGATCGACGACACGACCAGCAGGGGGGTTTCCGGATGCCCCTCCCGGACGGTGTCCAGGAAGCCGTGCACGGCGGGGCCGAACGCGCGCAGCCGCATCAGGTCGGCGTTGACCACGTTGATGCCGATCTTGACGCTGATCAGGTCGGCCGGGGTGTCGCGCATCGCCCGGGCGGTGAACGGGTCGAGCAGCGCGCTGCCGCTGAACCCGAGGTTGACCAGCTCCACGCCGGCGAGCGTGGCGGCGATCGCCGGCCAGGTGCCGGTGGGGCTCTCCGCGTCCGAGCCGTGGCTGATCGAGCTGCCGTGGTGCAGCCACACCCGGCGGCCGCCCGTGTCGGCCGGCTCGACCGGCGCGTCGGTGCGCAGCGCGACCAGCTCGGTGATCTCTCGCTGCGGCAGCCAGATCACCACCTCCTTGTCGGTGGCGGGCAGGCCGGTGAAGCGCACCGTGGCGACCGGACCCGGCTCGACGCCGGACGTGCCGGTGGCCAGGTCGATGGTGAGCACCTTGCCGCCGTCGGCGGTGGCCTGACCGGCGAGGCGGCCGTCCACGACCAGGTCGTAGCGGCCGTCGGGGCGTGGCCCGGTGCCCCGGTAGACCATCTTCATGGGCAGCACGTCCAGCTCCACGACGGTGGCGCGGGTACGGAACACCAGCCGTACGCCCGAGGGCATCGCCTCCGCCGTCATCAGCTGCGGGTCGACGTTCTGCGCCCGGGCCCACGCGGGCAGCCGGTGCGGCAGCACCCCGTCCGCTGTCCGTTCCAGGTCGAGCGCGCCGCGCAGCAGGTCGGTGGTGATCGGGGTGGTGATGTGCGGGGATGCCATGGGTCCGATCCTGCCGCCGGATCCGGAGGGCGGCCACCTGATTCATCCGACAGGCCGGACTCGTCACGCTGGGTCAGTCGGTGAGTACCCGTTCCACGTACCGGGCGGTCATGGTGGCGAGCACCCGGTCCGGGTCGGTGGCCCACACCTCGGCGTTGAAGATCTCCACCTCGACGTCGCCGGTGTACCCGGCGGCCTCCACCGCGCGGCGCAGCGGCGGGAAGTCGATGTGCCCGTCGCCCATCATGCCGCGGCCGAGCAGCACGTCGGCCGGCAGCGGGGTGAGGAAGTCGCACACCTGGAAGCTCGCGATCCGCGTCCCGGCGCGGGCGATCTGCCGCCACACGTCCGGATCCCACCAGACGTGGAACGTGTCCACCACGACGCCGACCTGCTCGGCCGGGAACGCCTCGGCCAGGTCCAGTGCCTGCCCGAGCGTGGACAGCACCGCCCGGTCGGCGCAGTACATCGGGTGCAGCGGCTCCAGCGCGAGCCGTACCCCGCGCTCGCCGGCGTACGGCGCCAGCTCGGCCAGCGCGTCGGCGACCCGCCGCCGCGCGCCGGGCAAATCGCGGGAACCGGGCGGCAGGCCGCCGACGACCAGCACCAGGCACGCGGCACGCAGCGCGGCGGCCTCGTCGATCGCGCGCCGGTTGTCCGCCAGCGCCTCGGCCCGTCCGGCCTCGTCGGCAGCGGTGAGGAACCCGCCCCGGCACAGCGACGACACCCGCAGCCCGGAGTCGGTGACGAGCCGCGCCGCCGCCGGTACGCCGATCTCGGCCACCGGCTCGCGCCACAGCCCGATCGCCGGGATGCCGGCGCGGACGCAGCCGTCGACCGCCTGCGCCACCGACCAGCGCCGGGTCGTGCGCTGGTTGAGCGACAGCCGCGCCAGCCGGGGGTCGGCGGTCATCCGGGCACGCCCGCGACGTCCAGGTACGCGCGCATCCGCCGTGCCGCCAGGCCGGGGTCGAGCAGCAGACCGGCGGCGTCGGCCAGCCGGAACGCCGCGACCAGGTGCGGGACGCCGCGCCCGCCGTGCAGGCCGCCGACCATGGTGAAGCCGGGCTGCCGGCCGTTGAGCCAGGACAGGAACGCGATGCCGGTCTTGTAGTACGGCGTGGGCGGGGCGAACAGGTGCCGGGACAGCGGCACCGTCGGGTCGAGGATCGCGCGGAACCCGGCCGGGTCGTCCGCGTCGAGCCGTGCCAGCGCCGCCGACGCGGCCGGGGCGATGGCCGCGAACGCGCCGAGCAGCGCGTGGCTGAACCGCTTCCCGTCGCCCTCGATCAGCTCCGGGTAGTGGTAGTCGTCGCCGGTGTAGACCTTCACGGCCGGCGGCAGCAGCTCCCGCAGCCGCACCTCCCGGCCCGCGTCGAGCAGCGACACCTTCACCCCGTCGACCAGTGCGGCGTGGGCGTGCACCAGCGCGGCGAACGTGGCGGTGGCCTCGTCCAGGTCGGTCGAGCCCCAGTAGCCGGACAGCGCCGGGTCGAACATGTCGCCGAGCCAGTGCAGCACCACCGGCGCGCCGGCCTCCCGCAGCACCCGTTCGTAGACGCGCAGGTAGTCCTCCGGCCCGGTGGCGAGCGCGGCGAGGTGCCGGCTGGCCATCAGCACCGGCGTGGCGCCGCACTCCTGGACGACGGCGACCTGCTCGGCGTACGCGGCGACCACCTCGTCGAGCGTGCCGGGGACGCCGGTGAGCTGGTCGGTGCCGGCCCCGGCGACGATGCGCCCGCCGCAGGCGGCGGCCTCGGCGGCGCTGCGCCGGATCAGCTCGCGGGTGGCCGCCCAGTCCAGCCCCATGCCGCGCTGCGCGGTGTCCATCGCCTCGGCCACACCGAGGCCCCACGACCACAGGTCACGCCGCACCGCGAGCGTCGCGTCCCAGTCCAGCCGCGCCGGGCGGCCGGGGGAGTTGTCGGCGTACGGATCGGCGACGACGTGTGCCGCCGCGTACGCGATCCGGCCGGCCGGCGGCGCGGACGGCCGGCGCCAGGCGGGGGGTTCGCGCAGCGTCAGCCGCTCGGTGCCGCCGCCCGGAACCGGCAGCGTGATGCGCGTGCTCACCGGGGGATCTCCTCGATCCGCACCCGCCGCCCCTCCCGCGCCGAGCGCAGCCCGGCCTCGGCCAGTTGCACGCCCCGTGCCCCGGCCAGAAAGTCCCACGGGAAGGGCTCGTCGTCGACGACGTGCCGCAGGAACGCCTCCCACTGCACCTTGAAGGCGTTGTCGTGCTCGCCGTTGTCCGGCACCGTCTGCCACTGGGCGCGGAACGGCTCGGTGGCCGGCAGGTCCGGGTTCCACACCGGCATCGGGGTGGCGCCCCGGTGCTGGATGCGGCAGTCGCGCAGCCCGGCCACAGCGCTGCCGTGCGTGCCGTCGACCTGGAACTCGACCAGCTCGTCCCGGTGCACGCGGACCGCCCAGGAGGAGTTGATCTGCGCGATGATGCCGCCGGCCAGCTCGAAGATGCCGTACGCGGCGTCGTCGGCGGTGGCCCGGTAGCCGGCGCCGGTCTCGTCGACGCGCTCGGGGATGTGGGTGGCGGTGACGGCGGTGACGGCGGTGACCGGGGCGATGATCTGCTCCAGCACGTAGTGCCAGTGCGGGAACATGTCCAGCGTGATGCCGCCGCCGTCCTCGGCGCGGTAGTTCCAGCTCGGGCGCTGCGCGGCCTGCCAGTCACCCTCGAACACCCAGTAGCCGAACTCGCCGCGCACCGACAGGATCCGGCCGAAGAAGCCGCCGTCGACGAGCCGCTTGAGCTTGCGCAGGCCGGGCAGGAACAGCTTGTCCTGCACGACGCCGTTGCGGACGCCCCTGGCGGCGGCGAGCCGGGCCAGCTCCAGCGAGGCGAGCAACCCCTCGGCGAGCGGCTTCTCGGTGTAGACGTGCCTGCCGGCCTCGATCGCCGACCGGATCGCCTTCTCCCGCGCGGTGGTCACCTGCGCGTCGAAGTAGATCTGGTGGGCGTCGTCGGCGAGCGCCGCGTCCAGGTCCGTCGTGTACGCCGTCAGCCCGTGCCGGGCGGCGATGGCGGCAAGCCGGTTCTCGTCGCGGCCGACGAGGGTCAGCTCGGGCCAGATGCGGCTGCCGTCGCGGGCCGGCACGCCGCCCTGGTCCCGGATGGCGAGCAGGGACCGGACGAGGTGCTGCCGGTAGCCCATCCGGCCGGTGACGCCGTTGAGGATGATGCCGACGGACGTACGTTCCACTGGGCCTCCCCGCAGGTGAATGCGCTTTCAGTAAGCGCTTTCAGGGTGCTACCGTAGCCACGCCGGAACACCGGGTCAAGACGTTCCGCAGGGAGACGCATCGATGTCGCACGTGACGTTGGAAGACGTGGCCAGGGCGGCCGACGTCTCGCTGGCCACCGCCTCCCGGGCGCTCAACGGGCGGCGCGTCACGCCGCACCTGCACGACCGCGTGCTGGCCGCCGCCGCGCGCCTCGCGTACACGCCGAACGCCCACGCCCGCGCGCTGGCCGGCGCGTCCCGCCGCAGCGTCGGCGTGGTCTGCCACGACGTCACCGACCCCTACTTCGCCGCCGTCGCCGGCGGCGTCATGCGCGTCGCCGCCGACAACGACCTGCTGGTCATGCTCGCCAGCACCTTCCGCGACCCGGAACGCGAGATCGCGTACGTGTCGATGCTGCGCGCCGAACGCGCCCCGGCGATCCTGCTCATCGGCTCCGGATTCGAGGATCCCCGCTGGGAGCGGGCGATGGCCGCCGAGCTGGCGCCCTACCTCGACGGCGGCGGACGGGTCGCGGTGGTCAGCCGGCACCGCACCCTGAAGGTCGACAGTGTGCTGCCGGAGAACCGGGCCGGCGCCGCCGAGCTGGCCCGCGCGCTGCTCGGCCTGGGGCACCGCCGTTTCGCGGTGCTCTCCGGCCCGCCCGAGCTGACGACTGTCGCCGACCGGCTCGGCGGGTTCCGCGACGAGCTGGCCGCCGCCGGTGTGACGCTCGATCCGGCGGCGGTGGCCGAGGCGGCGTTCACCCGCGACGGCGGCTACCGGGCGATGACCGGGCTGCTCGACCGCGGCCTCGACGCCACCTGCGTGTTCGCGTGCACCGACGTGATGGCCGTCGGCGCGTATGCGGCGTTGCGCGAGCGTGGGCTGTCGGTGCCCGGCGACGTCTCGGTCGCCGGCTTCGACGACATCCCGGTCGTCCGCGACCTCACCCCGCCGCTGACCACAGTGGCGCTGCCGCTGCACCGGCTCGGCGAGGAGGCGATGAAGCTGGCCCTGACCGAGAACGCCGGTCGCCGCCGCCGGATAGTGCGCCTGCCCGGCGAGGTGGTGATGCGGGCCAGCACCGCACGGGTGGGCGCCTGAAACCGGCCGGTAGGGTGCCGTCATGATCGAGGACACCCCGTGCCGCTGACGAACCCCTGGCTGACCGGGCCGTCGCCGACGAGGAAGCTGGACCGGGACCGCCTGGAGGAACGCATCCTCAACCTGCTGTCGTCGCAGAACATGTGTGTGCTCGCCACGGCCGGGCCGGACGGGCCGCTGGCCACGCCGGTGCGCTACTACCCGCTCGGCTTCACGCTGATGTTCACCGCCGCGCCGCGCTCACCGAAGATGCGCAACATCGCCGCCGACCCGCGCGTGTCGGTCGGCGTCTTCGCGCCGCTGGTCGGCCTGGCCAGCAGCCGCGGCGCGCAGGTGTTCGGCAGCGCCCGGGTGCTCGGCCCGGAGCACCCCGACCGGGCCCACCACTGGGCCGCGTTCCGCTGGGAGAACGAGCACGCCGAGCGGGGCCGGTCGCTGTCCGAGCCGCCCGAGGACCCGCTCGTCGTGATCGAGGCCGACCGGATCGTCTACACCGAACACTGGCTGCGCCGCGAGGGCTACGCCCCACGCCAGCACTGGCGTCGCTGACGCCGCTCGCTTCTCGTCGCCCGCCGCTACAGGCCGGAGGGGGCGCGGGTGGCGCGCAGCAGGTTGGCGGCCAGGTGCAGGTCCGCGCGGCCGACCCGGGCGAGCACGTCGACCGGTTCGACAGTGACGTGCGTCCAGTCCGGCTCGGGGAAGGCCGCGCGCAGCGTGCCGGCGTCCAGGCCCCAGCCCTCGCCCGCCTCCGGCGACACCGCCAGGACGAACACCGCGCCGCCGGGCGCGGTCAGGCGCGGCAGCAGCGCCAGGTAGTCGCGTACGGCGGCACCCCGCCGGTCCAGCGAGTGCAGCAAACCGGAGTCGAACACCGAGTCGTACGGCACCGGCGGCACCGGGATCGCCGTCGCGTCGCACACCTCGAACCGCACCGGCAGGCCCGCCCCGGCCGCCTTGGCCCGGGCCTGGCCGATCGCCACCGACGAGATGTCGACGCCCGTCACGTCGTGGCCGAGACGAGCCAGCGCGAGCGCCAGCTCACCGGTGCCGCAGCCGACGTCGAGCACGCGCGGGCCGCGTACCCCCGTGTCGAGGACCTCGGCGAGCGCCGGCTGCGGACCGCCGATCTCCCACGGCGGCCGGTCGGTGGCCCGGTAGAGGCGGTCGTAGTGGACGTCGTCCGGCTCGTCGGTCATCGCGTACCCCCTCGGTCGGCGCCGGCCCACCCCCGAGCGTGTCACGTTCGGCGGCGGTCCGTGCCCCGCCGGGGTCAGAACCGCAGGCGGCGCAGGTAGCGGTAGCCGACGGCGGCGGTCCGCTGCGGCGTCACATCAGGGGTGTCGTTCTCCACGATGTACTCCATCACCTGGTGCCCCCGGAAGATCCGCGCGAAGTCGATCATGCCGGTGCCCAGGTCGGCCATGTCGCCGGTGGCCGGGTCGCGGTCCTTGACGTGGTACTGCAACACCCGCTGCGGCGCCGAGCGGATCACGTCGAGCGTGAAGCCCTCCGGGTCGTCGACGCCCTCGCCGGAGTTGATGCCGCCGGTGACCGCCCAGTAGATGTCGATCTCCAGGTGCACGAGGCGCGGGTCGAGTTCCTCGGTCAGCACGTCCCAGGGTCGCCGGCCGTTGCCGAAGTCGATGGTGAACTCGTGCGCGTGGTTGTGGTAGCCGTACCGCAGGCCCGCCTTGCGCGCGGCGGCGGCTTCGACGTTCATCTGCTCCGCCCAGCGCTTCCAGTCGTCCTCGCGGTCGGAGTTCAGGTACGGCACCACCATGAACCGCTGGCCCAGCGTACGGGCGTTCGCGATCTTCTGCTCCAGTGCGGCGGCGTCGGCGGCGATGCCGTCGTGGCTGGAGGTGGCCCGGATGCCGATGCCGTCGAGGAACCGGCGCAGCTCCCGCGCGGTACGGCCGAAGTAGCCGAGCGCCAGCTCGACCCGGGGGTAGCCGATCCGGGCCAGGTGCGCCAGCGTCGCGTCGTAGCCGGGCGAGCCGTTCAGCGCGTCGCGGACCGTCCAGAGCTGGAGGCTGATCAGCTCCTTCGGCACCGGGCGCCGGCCGTGGTGGTGCCCGCCGCCGGCCTGGGCGGCAGTCGCGCCGAACCCGGTGGCGAGCCCGATCCCGGCCAGCGCCGCCAGGGAACCGCGCAGCAGGTCGCGCCGGTCCAGCGACTGCCGCAGCGCGGCCTGTCCGTCGAATCCGTAGCACATGGTCGCACTCCTTCGTCGCCTGTGCGCCGACGGTACAAAAGGCATGTCGATATGTCTATGGCTTTCGGTATCCTGAATCGAACTTTCGATCGGTGCGGCGGAAAGTTGGCTGCTGCGCGATGCCGGTGCCGCGTGGGAGGCTCGGGACGTGGCCGCATACGACGTCGCTCTCGTCCTGCTCGTCGACCCGACCGGTGCGATCCTCATGCAGCACCGCGACGGCAACGCGCCGGTGTCGCCGTACCAGTGGAGCCTGCCCGGCGGCAGCATCGAGCCCGGCGAGACACCGGAGCAGGCCGCCCGCCGCGAGCTACGCGAGGAGACCGGGCTGACCGCAGGTGAACTGCACCTGCTGTGGAGCGGCCCCCGCCCGCACGAGGACGGCTTCGCGCACGCCGTCACCGTGTACGTGTTCCGTGGCGCGACCGACGCCCGGCAGGAGGACGTGGTGCTCGGCGAAGGGCAGGCCATGGTGTTCGTGCCGCGCGACCAGGTGCTCGACCGCGACCTGGCGGTCAGCGCGGCCAAGGTGCTGCCGCTGCACCTCGCGGAGACCGCCTAGCGCCCGGTCAGCGCCCCGGCCAGCACGCCAGTAAACCGGGGGAGCAGCTCGTCGTCGGGCAGATGATCCGGGTTGATCTCGGTGACCGACAACCCGGCGAACCGTGGGCTCGCCACCAGCTCCGCCAGCGTCGCCGCCGCCTCGCCGAGGCTGAGCCCGAACGGCTCCGGCACGTCCGCCAGCGGCGCGTCCACGAAACTCAGCACGTCCACGTCGAAGTGCACCACGAACCGATCGGCCGCGCCCTCGGCCACCGACCGGGCCCGCCGCGCCGCCGCCCCCGCGTCGGCGTGTACCTCGTCGGCCGGCACGTACGCCAGCCCCAGCTCCGCCACCAGCTCCCGCTCGTGGTCACCCCGGGGTAGCGAATCCCCGTACACCACCACGCGCTCCGGCGACAGCAGCGGCACCGCCGGCCCGACACCCGCCACCTCGGGCAGCGTCCCCGGCAACCCGAGCATGTGCGCCAATCCCATGGCGTCCAGGTTGCCGTTCGCGCGGGTCTCCGGCGTGTAGAGATCCGGGCCGCCGTCCACGTACACCAGCGCCGGGGACAGCCCGGCCCGCGCGCAACCCGCGACCAGGCCGACAGTCACCGTGCAGTCGCCGCCGAGCACCAGCGGCGCGCGCCCCCGGCCCAGCGCCGCCGCGACCCGGTCGGCCACCGCCGAGGCGACGGCGGCCACCGCGCCCGCGTTCTGACCCCTCGGGTACGCCGGATCCGGCCGCCACCGGAAGCCCGGCACGTCACCGGCGTCCTCGGCATCGGCGCCCAACCGGTCGAGCAGGCCCGCCGCGCGCAGGGCGGCGGGTGCGCGCTCGATGCCCGGGGTGTGGGCGCCGGCGCTCGACGGTGCCCCGACGACCGTCCACTGACGATGATCCATCGCCCCACCCTAACCTTGCTTGGGCCTGACGCCGGGATCAGCGCAGCACGAGCAGGTCCAGCGCGTCGACGACCGGACCGTCGTCGATCCTTGCTGCCTCGCGTAGCCGCTGGACGCCCGCGGCGTACTCCGCGTCGGTGATGAGCTGAAGCGGCGTGTGCGCCTCCCGGCGCAGGCCGGCCGCCGCCTCCCGCAGCGACGGCGCGGTGACCTGCGGAACCTGCTCGACCGCCGCGGTGGCGAAGCCGGCGGCGGCGAAGGCGGCCTCGACGTCGGCGATCCCGGGGTACGTGTCGAGCACGCGAACGGCCTCGGGGAAGTAGTCGAACAGCGTGATCGCCTCGTGCCGTCCGGCGAACGCGGACCGGATGAGCACCGGTGCGCCGGGCCGCAGCACCCGGCGCAGCTCGCGCGCCGCGGCGGCCAGGTCGGGCACGTGGTGAATGACCGTGGACAGCCACGCGCCGTCGACGCTGTCATCGGCGAGGGGGATGTGCCCGGCGTCGCCCGCGACCAGCGGCGTGAACGCGCACCGAGCGCGCATTGCCGCCGACGGTTCGACGGCTACCACCTCTACCCCGGGGAACCAGGCCGTGAAGGAATGTGCCCAGCTGCCGGTTCCGGCGCCCAGGTCGAGCAGTCGCATCCCCGGGCGCGGGGTGAGGTGGCGGGCGGCGGCGGCGCGCCAAGCCGTGAGACCGTCGTCGGTGAGGTGCCGGGTCGCGGCGAACGCTTCGGCGTCGGTGGCGTGGTACGCGATGCGGGCCATACGCGACAGCCAACTCCCCGGCGGACCGCCGAGGCAAGCACCGTGGCGAGCTACGCATCGATGATGAAGGGCGCTACAGACCCCTCAGCCGCCGCTCGGCTCATAGATCGTCTCGAGACCACGTTCCACACGGATCAGCGAGTCGAGCCATGCCCGGGTCTCGGCGTCCGTCGAGTACAGGACCGTGCCGCGCATGCCGCGCGTCATCAGCACCTTGTAGGTGTTGCGGATCAGACGGTCCGCCTCCGCGTCACTGAGTGCCTTCCGGCTGCGGAACGCCGGATCCTTCGACTCCGCGCGCTGGGTGACGAGCCGGCCGTCCCGCGCTACCAGGTCGGGTCCGAGGATGACGCCGGACCATTCGTACTCGAAGCCCTGTGCCGTGTAGACACAGCCCACCTGGCCGAAACCGTGCAGGTCGGTGGCCCAGAACGCGCTGCCGGGCGCGTCACCGACGCTGCGGTCGCTCTTGACGTTCCAGGGGCGCGCCCAGCCGCCGATCCGCACGTCGGGTACCAGGGAATCGTTTGGTAGCGGGTCGCTCCACGGCCAGCAGTAACCGGCCGACATCCGCGCCGTCTCCCCGGCCGCCTGCTTCGCGGCCAGGAACGCCTCCATCTCCTCCGGCGAATCCGCCAGCCGCAGGTCGAAGCGTCCGTCTCCGGCCCACACCGACGGCTTACCGCCGTCGAGGCCGAGCAGGTCGACGACCCACTCCTCGTACGCCTCACTGCCACCGCACCGGAACTGGTCGTGCAGCGACACCACCTCGACCTCCAGGTTGAGCTGCCTCGCGTGCGCCGAGATGACGTCGACGTTTCCGAGCTCACCCGGCTTGACCACCTGGTGCTCGTCGAGCAGGAAGACCGGCACCCGGGCAGCGGCGATCAACTCCTCGATCTGCGGGCGGGGGCGCTCCCGCTTCGCCTTCGGCGTGAACCGGTTGACCGAGGTCTCCCGGATCCGGTGCGCCTCGTCGCAGATCAGCACGTCGAGGCCGTTGCGCTCGGCGGACATGAAGCTGTTGAAGTAGCCGAACAGGTTCCTCAACCGGGTCGAGCCCTTACCCGCGTAGCGCCGCAGCGTCTGCGTGAACGAGCGGGAACCCGTGGCGTGCATGACCGAGCGTTGCTGCCGGGCGAGTTCGCCGAGCACCGACAACGCGATGACGCTCTTGCCGCTGCCCGGCCCGCCGGCGACCACCACGACCGACTTGCGGTCGGCGCTGCGCGCACGCTCCACGGCGTGCAACACCAGCTCGTACGCCAGGCGCTGTTCGTCGAGCAGGGTGAAGTGGGACCGTTCCTTGAGCTCGGCGGCGGCGTGGGACAGCAGGTGCTTGCTGGGGCGAACCGAACTGGTGAGGAAGCGGTCCGCGGCGGCCGCGCCGGAGCCGGGGGTCAGGTGGCTGCGCAGGTGGTCGAGGAATCGGCCGCGGCGCTGCTTGGTGAAGATCCGGCTCTGTTCCGTCGGCCGCCGCGCGAAGAGGTCGTCGACGTCGCGGTCGACGGCGTTGTGCAGGTAGGCGACCCCCGCGATCGGGTTACGCGAATGGGCGAGCACCCCGAGGAAGTCCGCGAGGTACTCGCAGTAGTCCTCGACCTGCACACCTGGATGCAGCCGGGGCGTGGCGGCGTGCTCGACCAGGACCAGGCTCTCGGATCCCTCGTACGACTCGACCCGGGACCACTGCTTCAACTCCACCACGACGTAGGAGTCCTCGGCCGTCCTCGGATGTGTTCCGGCGAGGACGACGTCGATCCGCTTGCTGGTCAGCGGGAGCTGGTACTCCACCAGCATCTCGACCTGCCCGAGACCCGCGTCGGCGAGATCCTGGGCGAGCACCGGCAGGCTCCGCTCCCAGGACCGCCGTTCGGAGGCGCTCACGTTGTGCCCGATGTGTTCCGCGATCCGGTCGGCGAGGGCGCCACCTGCCGCGTAGCGCAGCAGACCGTCGGCGGAGGTGCGAAAGGCTGACACGACTTGCCCCCGGGCAGCACGAAATGATCGTGCGCATGGGGGGCGTGTCCGGCGACGACCGGAAGCCCGTCGTTACGCGCTTGTACGGGTGGACTGTAGCGGAGAGATCATCCGCGTGGCACGCCCTGCTACCGCTTGGCCGCGGAGCCCTTGACGTCTTCGGCGGGATAGCGGATGGCCACCTCGGCCAACTTGGCGAGGGCAGCCTCCGTCAGGTCGATGCCGAGGACGTCCGCCAATCTCGTCAGGTAGATCATGACATCGCCGATCTCCGCCTGCACCCGGGCGCCCGCCTCGGGATCGGACATCACCGCGCCGGCCTGCTCCGGGGTCAGCCACTGGAACTCGGCGACCAGTTCCCCGACCTCACCGGCGAGTGCCATGACGAGATTCTTCGGAGTGTGGAACTGCTGCCAGTCACGTTCCTCGGCGAACGCCCGCACGCGGGCCGTCAAGTCGTCCATCCCCGCAGTCTGACACCGACCACCGTCGATCGAGGGTCGGCGGCGCGAGCGTGCGTCACGTAGGGTGGGGTTCGGACGTCTCCCCGTAACCGGAGTGCATCTTGAGTCTGAAGTACTACCTCTACCTGTCGCATCTCAAGATCGGGCTCCTGGCCGCGCAGGTCGCCTCCGCCGCTCAGCACGAGACCGAACTCGCCGTGGACCTGAAGGTCGTCCGCTACAGCCGCAAGGCGGTGCTGCCCGAGCGCCACGACCTCGACAAGCTGGAGAAGGTGATCCGGCATCTGCAGGACGCCGACCAGATCGGCGCCGCGTACGAGGAACGCCCCTACGTCCAGGCCTGCCTGGAGATGCGCTGGCAGGTCTTCCCGACCGCCGGCATCGTGGTCTTCGCGGGGAGGCTCGACGACCAGGTCGTCGTCCTCGGCGGCTCGGCGTCGCACGTGGTCGGTGGCGGTGACGCCGAACCGGTCGGATCGGTCCCGCCGAACCTGTTCCGCAAGCTCCAGGAACTGCGCGCCGACCCGGGCGAGTTCGACGACGAGCGCTTCCACGAGTCGCTGGCGCAGATCGGCGCCGCGCTGCCGGGGCCGGCGCAACGGGTCGAGTTCGTCGCCAAGCGGCTGGCCGAGAAGCCGGGCCCGAACGGCACGCTGCTGGGCAGCCCGATCTACGTGGCGCTCGTCGACTAGGGCCGCGACGTGGACGCGGGGCAGGTCATCCGGTGGCAGCCGGGGGAGACCGTCCTCGACACGTTCCGCATCGAGGAGGTCGTCGAGACCGGCGGCACGGGGTTCGTCTACCGCGCCCATCACCTCGCCTGGGGCGTCGACCTGGCGGTGAAGACGCCGCGTCCCGACCTGGCCTCGGCGCCCGGGATCCTCGACCTGCTCGCCCAGGAGGCGCAGGCCTGGACCGATCTCGACCCGCATCCGAACGTGGTCGGCTGCAACTACGTGCAGCGCGTCGGGGCGTACCCGGTGATCTTCGCGGAATGGGTCGCGGGCGGTGACCTGACCGCGGCGGTCCGGGACGGGCGGTGCCGGGATCTGCCGCATGCTCTCGACGTGGCGATCCAGATGCTGCGCGGCATCGGGCACGCCCACGCGGCGGGCCTGGTGCACCAGGACGTCAAGCCCTCGAACGTCATGTACGACGGCGAGACGGCGAGGGTCACCGACTTCGGCACGGCCAAGGCGAAGGCGTCCGTCTCCTCGCCCCCGCAGGGTGGCGAGGAGACCGGGTACGCGACGCTCGGCGGCTTCACACCGCAGTACTGCTCGCCCGAACAGGTCGATCCGGACGGCCGGATCGGCCGGGCCAGCGACATGTGGTCCTGGGCGCTGACAGTGATCGAGTTGCTGCACGGGCGCCGGCTCTGGAAGTGGGGCCACGACGGTGCGGACGCGCTGGCGGAACTACGCGACGATCTCCCGCCGGCGCTGCGCGACCTGCTGGCGGGCTGCCTCGCCCGCGACCCCCGGTCGCGCATCGGCGACACCGCCGAGGCGGAAGCCGTGCTCCTGGACGTGTACGCCGACGGCACCGGAAGCCCCTACCCGCACTCGGACCAGATTCCGCCGTCGCTGCGGGCCGACGGCCTGTCCAACAAGGCGCTGTCGCTGTGGGACCTCGGTGAGCAGAGCCGGGCGATCGAGCTGTTCGAGCGGGCCAAGGCGATCGACCCGAACAACGTCCGCGCGGTCTACAACCACGGGCTGATCAGGTGGGCCGACGGCCTGGTCACCGACGAGACCCTGCTGTCGGAACTGCGCGCCACCGGCGACTCCTGGGAGGCGGACTACCTGGCCGCGATGGTGCACATGGAACGCGGCGACGGTGTCCTCGCCGCACGCCACCTGGCCGAGGCGGACCGGAAGCACCCGGGCTCACCCGAGATCGCGGTCGCGCGGGAACGCTGCGCCCGGCTGGAGCCGAGAGGCACCCTCGAGGTGTTCGGGCGCACGTCCGGCAGGGTGGTGGCGATGGCCTGCGACCACGACGCGACACACGTCGTGGTGGCGGAGGAGTCGGGCCGGGTGCGGATCTGGGACGCGTTCGGCGGCCGGGTCCTCGCTGAACTCCCCGATTCCGGTCGGACTCCCGTCGACGTCGCCATCGACCACGCCGGCGCCCGGATCCTCGTCTGCTACCGGGATTCCCTGGTCGAGATGTGGCGCCTCGTCGACGGAGCCGCCGAACCGGACGGCCGGTGGGAGGGAGGAACGGCCGTGGCGCTCAGCCCCGAGGGCGGCTTCGCGGCCGTGGGCACGGCCGACGGCCGCGTCCTCGTCCTCCGCACCGGCACGTGGGAGACGGTTGCCGACATCCGGCCCCACGAGGGCAGGGTCACCCGGGTGGTCCTCGGCCCGGACGCCGAGGTGTTCGTCTCGGCTTCGCTGGGGCGTGTCCACTCGGGCGTCGACCACCGGGTGGAGCAGTGGTGGCCGCTGCGGCGCACCCGGATGCGGGGCCTGGAGATACCTCCCGACGAGGTGGAGCCCGACGACCAGAAGGTGACCGTGGCAGCGGACGGCTCCACCGTCCTGAGGTGCGGCTTCCGCTCGCTGATGGCGGTGGACATGCGGGTCTGGGACGGGCCGCGACAGTGGGAGATCCCCTGGCTGATGAGTTACGACCTGCTCGGCGTCTCGGGCCGTGCGGGCTGGGCCCTGGTCGACCCCGGGACCGGAGACCTCCAGGTCCTCGAACTGGCCAACCGCCGCTGCGTCCGCACCTTCCCCAAGGACTTCGAGCGGGGTACGCGTCGCGACACGACGGCGTTCAGCGGCGACTGCGGGTACGCCGTCGTCGCCGAGTCGGAGGGTTTTCCCCGCGATCAGACCTCGCTTTCCCGCCTGCCCATGCCGCTCAGCGGACACCTCGCCCCGTGGTCGTACGCGCCACCCCGCCCGGTCGGTGTCCTCGCCCACGAGGAGAGCGCGTTCGAGCAGGTCATGGACCGTGTCGAAGCGCTGATCAAGTCCGGCGAGCAACGGCTGGCGGCCGATGCGATCCGCGAGGCCAGGGCCATTCCCGGCTATCACCGCCACCCGCGTCTGCGCCGTGCCTCCCGAGCCGCCGGCCGGAACCTGCGGCGCACCGGGCTGGCCGGCGTCTGGGTGCGGCAGGAGCTGTCCGACGTCATGCTCACCCGTGGAACCTTCGACGTCAGTGATTCCGGCAGGTTGTTCGCCTTTCCCGCCAACGTCGACGAGGTGGAGGTCTTCGACCTGGAGACGCTCGAGAAGGCGGGCTCGGTGACCCAGCGACGGAACCCCGCCACCACGCTGCGCTTCGCCAGGGGCGACCGCGATCTGGTCGTCGTCTACTCGGACCGGTCGGTCGCCTGCCACGACACGGCGACGTTCCAGCCGCGGTTCCGGGTCGCCGGTGCGCTGCCCAGCGACGAGGGGACCACGACGCTCGACCTCTCCGGCGAACTGCTGACCGTCGGATTCGGGTACGGCCTGGCGACGGTGTGGTCGCTGGAGGCCGCGGCCTGCGTCGCGGCGGTCCGCACCGGGCCCGGCACGATCGCCGGTGTCACGGCCGACGAGGAGTCCCGACTGATCGCCGTGCACCTGCGAACGGGCGACACGAACACCGTGGAGGTCCGGTCGACGGACACCGGAAAGTTGGTGCGGACCTTCCCGCACGTCGACGCGCACACGGAGATCCGCTTCGCCTCCGGTGTGTTGTTGATGGCCGGGATGACCCGCCTGAGGGCGTGGCGACCCGGTGGCCGGCGCCCGCTGTACGAGCTCCAGTGGGTCAAGCACAGTTCCTCGGCCGCCCTGTCCTTCACCGGCGGCCGTCGCCTCGCCGCCATCGCCGGTCAGCAGGGCTTCGTGGTCTGGAACACCGCGACCGGAGACCTGGTGTTCGACGGGAGGGCCGTCGGCGATCCCGACCACCCCGTCTACGGCATCGACAACGTGGCGGTGTCCGCCGACGGAACGTTCGCCGTCGCGGGCGACCCGGGCGAGCAGACCGTCGATGTCTGGGACCTGCGAACAGGACGCCGGATCCGCACGCTGCACGGTCACCTCGCCTGGGTGAACACGGTACGCGCCGACGGCTCCTTCAGCACCGTCGTCACCGGCGACTTCCAGGGCAACGTCCGCGTCTGGGGCCTCGACTGGGACTTTGGGGAGTGATCGATCATGTTCGGGCGCCGCCGCCGGCACGAGGAGCTACGGGCGAAGTTCCTGACCAACCGGGATCGGGTCCGGTCCTGGTGGGAGGACTGGGAGATCCCCGAGGTCGTGTGGGCCGACGAGTTCAACGACGTCCCCGCACCCTGGATCGTGCTGGAGCAGGACCGGGAGAGCTGGCTCAGGATCCACGCGTCCGTCATGGACACCTACTTCTGGACGTTCCTCGGGCGTCCGCTGACCCCGGGCGTCCGCGAGGTGCGGGTCCGATGGCAGTTCGGGGCGGGGCACCGGTTCGAGGAACTCGACCTGACGATCGTCAGCGTGTGCGACCCCGCGTACCTGGCCGAGAAGCTGACCCTGGCGGTTCACCAGGCCCGGTTGAAGGGCTGGCGGGACGAGGACGCGCAGCCGGTCTACCAGTGGCTGGTCGAGGGCGTCGGCATGACCCCCCTCGACAACGCCGTACGGGGAACCAAGCGGTTGGGATTCGTCCTGATGACGTTCAGCCGTTTCCCTGACACCGACGGCAACGTGATCGTGCGACTGACCGCGGTCGAGACCGACCGCGCGCAGGACGGCTCACCGCTCGACGCCGACGGGGTGTCCATTCCCGAACGGTAGGCGATCGGCGCCGGAGGCGACGGTGCGGATGCCGTACGGCAGTTGCGGCGCGCAGGGGACGAGCGCGGCGGTCGAGGCGTTCGGGGCGTGCCCTGAGCAGAACCGCTGGCCTCGGAACCGCCGCGGCGTGCAGGCTGCCGGCATGGCGACGGGCTTCGGCGGTGAGGTGGCGACCTACTACGCACGGCATCGGCGCGGCTATCCGCCGGAGGTGCTCGACGCGCTGGCGGCAGTTTTCCGTCTCGGCGGCGACGACACGGTGGTCGACCTCGGCTGCGGTACGGCCCAGTTGAGCCTTCCGCTCGCCGCTCGGGTGGGTGCGGTCATCGGCATAGATCCGGAGCCGGACATGCTGGCGATCGCCCGGCGTACCGCCCTCGACCAGGGGATCGGCAACGCCACCTGGGTGCTCGGCAGCGATGGCGATGTGCCCGCGTTGTCCCGGCTGCTCGGCAGGGGGAGGGTCGGTGCGCTGACCGTCGCCGTCGCCATCCACTTCATGGACCGCGACACGCTGTTCGAGGCGGCCAGGCCGTTGCTGCGCCCCGGCGGTGGCATCGCCGTCGTCACCAACGGCGAAACCCTGTGGACGCAGGACGCCGAGTGGTCGCGCGCACTGCGCGGATGCCTGGAGCGGATGCTCGGCCACCCGGTCACGGCGAGATGCCAGACCGACGAGGACGGGCGTCGGCGCAACCGGGAGGCGCTCGTGCGTGCCGGCTATCGGTACGAGGAGACGTCGGTGCGGTACGACGCACCGCTCACCGTCGACGACATGGTCGGCGGCGTCTTCTCCGCCATGTCCGCCGAACGGTTGCCTACCGACCAGCAACGAGAGCGCTTCGCCGCCGAGCTTCGGGATGCGCTCGGCGGCAGGACCGAGGTGACCGAGAGTGTGCGGGTCTGGTTGCAGTGTGGCGTGCGCGACGAGGGCTAGCTCGCGAACAGCATGCGTTGCGGGAAGTCGCCCCGGTCGCGCCAGGCGTTGACGATCTTGGCGCTGATCGCGCTGGCGGCGGCATTGAAGTCGCCGTCCTCGACTCGCGCCTGCAAGGTCTGCGGGTCGATGACGAGGATGCGATCGAGCCTGTCCTCGAATCCAAACGCGTAACGCACCTCGTCCGGCGGGGCCTCGACCCGACGGGCGGCGACCATCATGCCCATGTCGCTACTCTCCGAACCTCCACCTCGTACGCGAGCGTGGGCCGGTGGTACATGTACACGACGGTGCCAACCATCTTCACTCCACCGGCAGCCGGTAGGTCGCGGCGACGAGTTCTCGGAGATGTGCCACCACGTCGGCTTTCTGGTCCGTCTCCGGCAGGTCCCGTTCGCCCTCCCCGACCAGAGCGGCACGCCAGTGGCTGACGACTTCGCGTTGGGCCTCCGGTGACAGGTCCTCCAGCCAGAACGAGCCGAGGTTGTTGTCGATGATCTCCTGGAGATGCTCGGCGGCGCGTCTGTCCGACAGCCGGGACACGAGAAACTCCAGTGTCCAGTCGAACAGACCCCCGGTCGCTGTCCAGTCGATCCCGGGCCGGAGGACGATGAGACCGGCCATCACTTCCCCACGATGAAGACGCGCGGGCCGAGCCCGCGATCGGCTATGAACTGTTCGACCATGGCTGCCTGCTGCGCCGAGAATCTGGAGACGTCGACCGGAACGAGATCGGCCTTCTCCAGGTGCCTTTCGATCTGGTACTGAAGTTGTGGCCACTGCCGGTCGAAATACTGACCGGGAAAGTTGCCCACCGCATCATAGGTGCGTCCCGCCTCGTCCACCCAGTCCGCAGAGGAGTCCGACGGTGCCCGTCGCAGCCGTACCCCCAGTTGCTGCTCGATCCTGACGGCCGTCTCGGCCTCGGCCGGCCGGAATCTGCCGGTCGCCGGATCCATGCCCAGATCGCGAACCCGCTGTTCCTCATCCATCTTTGGGATCTGGGGAGGGGCCGTATCCCCGCCGGGCTTCGACGGGCCGGGCGTCGGCTCCGGTGAACGGTGCGTCAGCCGGCGCAGCGCCTCCTTCAGCCTTTCGATCAGGTCGCCGAGGCGGCGCACCTCCGGCATCAGCCGCCGCAGACTCGCCAGCAACCCCCGCAACAACCGCGCGATCCGCGCCGCCCACGACGCCACGGTCGTCGTCACCTGCTCCACCACCAGCGGCGTCGCGAGCCCGGCCGTGGCGACCAGTTCGGCCGCGTACACGATCAGGCGGGACACGCAGGCGGCGATGGCGTCGCGGACCAGCAGCCGCACGGCCGCGACCAGGCCGGCGGCGCCCTCGGTGATCGCTGCCATCGCCTCGGCGCCCTGCGCCAGCCCGGTGACGGCCTGCTGCTGTTCGGCAGCCCAGCGGCGGTAGCCGGTGGCGGCGGCGCCGGTCCAGCCGGTGACCTCGGTGCGTACGGCGTGGGCCAGCTCGGCGGCGTCGTCGCGCAGCGACGCGGCGACGTTGCGCCAGGTCTGCGCGTGCGCGGTGATCTCGGCGGGGTCGCCGGCGAGCCAGTCGAGGGCCTCGCTGAGCGGCTTGACGTGCTCGATGAGCCAGGCGATGCCGTACTGGAAGAGGACCCCGGCGGGGTCGGACACGAGCGCGAGCGCGTCGAGGCCGGCGCTGACGACGCCGAGGCTGCCGTCGATCCAGCTGCCGGTGCGGACGCCCTGAGCGATGAGTTCGATGTCCTCGCAGATCCACACGCCGGCCCAGGGGCTCGGTCCGGAGTCCGCCGCGGCGGCGACCAGCGGGTTCGTGGTCACCGCCGCTGCCGTACCCGGTCGAGCAGGTCGGCGGCGTGCGCGTCGGACGCGCGGTAGCGCTCGGCGCTCGACCGCAGCCTCCCGGCGGTGTCCCGGACCGAGGCGGCGGCGGTGCCGATGCCGTCGGTCAGGGTCCGTTGGAGGCCGTCGAGCAGGACCGGCATGATCGCGCAGAGCTGCCCGTACGCGTCGGCGCTGAGCCGGACGTGCTGCCCGGCCTGCCGCGCGGTGTCGATGCTGTCGGCGCAGCGGCCGAGGTGGGCGGCGTGTGCGGTCAGGTCGTCCGGGTCGACCCGGAGGCCGTCACCGGCCGGCATCCGGCGTGCCCGGGTCGGGGTCGAGACGCCGCTGGTGGGTCTCGACGATGGCCCGCGCGGCCGGGTCGTCCGCGCCGAGGGCGTCGGTGGTCGCATCGGTGAGCCGCCGCAGCAGGTCGGCCCGGGCGTCCCGGGTGACCGTCAGGATCTGCCGGGCGGTGTGTGCGGCGGAGTGCTGCCGGACGCGCTCGTCCAGGCGCAGATCCGCCAGCAGCCCGTTCGCGTCGACGGTGACCTCGATCAACCCGTCGGCGGTGCGGGCGGTGCCGGTGAGCGCCTGTGTGCGGGCGGACAGGTCGCGGGCGCGTTCCGCCCGTTCGGCCAGCGACGACTCCCATTCGTCGAGCCGTCGTGCCGCCGCGTCCAGCGGGCCTCGTCCGCCCACATGACGACCCTCCCCAGAGGACTGCGGTCACCGGCACGGTAGCAACCCGTCGCGCTGCGTGTGGGCCCCGTGACGTCACCGCGACAAGCGCGCTCCCCTGTGGAGGGACGTCCCGGCGAGCCGGGCGTTGCTAGGGTCTGGTTTGACCGTGACGGGGAGGCAACGGGATGACACAGGACGCCACGGCCGACGACTACGCGGCGCGCGTCTCCGGCTATCGCGAGGAGCTGGCGGCCCTGCGCGCCGGCGGGCCTGCCGCCGGCGTCACCGCCGAGGCGCACGGCCGCGCCGCCGACGGCCAGGTCGAGGTGACGGCGGAGGACGGGCGGCTGCGCTCGGTGGAGCTGGCGGCGCCGTTGATGCGGCTGTCCGAGGACGAGCTGGGCCGCCTGGTCGAGCAGGCGGTGAACGGCGCGCTGACCGCGTCACGCAGCAGCCTGGCGAGCAGCGAACCCGCGCCCGACCTGCCCGCGCTGGCCGGAAGCCTCGGGGCCGTCCTCGCCGAGAGCGAGTCGGCGATGCGCCGTCTCCACGGCGCGATCGCCGAGGCCGTCGCCAAGGCCGGTCCGGCGACCGGGCTCGGCGGGGATCTCCCGGCGAACGGGCCGGCGGACCTCCTGCACCAGGTCATGGGCGTGCTGGGCGCGGCGACCGGCGCGACGGCCGACGACGGCGGGGCCGAGCGGTGGAGCGGGTCCGATGACGCCGGGACCGTCCGCGCGGAGGTCGACGGCACGGCCCGGCTGACCCGGCTGGAGGTCACCCGCCCGCCCCGCCGGCTGTCCTCGGCGGAGCTCGGCGAGTCGGTGGTGGTCGCGGTCAACCGCGCGCTGGAGCAGATCCCTCAGGCGGCGGCGCCGCAGGGGCTCGGCTCGGCCGCGCTCGACGCGCGGCTGCGCGAGCTGCAGGAGGCCAGCGTCCGCCAGATGTCCGCGCTCACCGGCGCGCTGACCGGCGTGATGCAGACCATCCGGGAACCGGGACGATGACCGACGGAGGGGAGCGCTGATGGCCCGCGAGATCGAGATCGATCCCGAGTCGATCATCGGTGCGGGTGACGACATCGTCGCCTCGGCGCAGCGTATGCGTACCGCACTGTCCGCGTTCGACGCCGAGCTGGCGGCCTTCGGCACGCCGTGGGGCAACGACGACCTCGGCTCGCTCATCGGGATGGTGTACGAGACGATCCGCGACCTGGCGCTGGAGAGCTACGACGCGAACCTCGTCGAGATCGAGGACATCGGCAAGCTGAGCCGGGTGATGGGCCTCAACTACCAGGAGACCGAACGCATGATCACTGAGAGCCTCGGCCGCTTCCGTGAGGTGCTCGGCTGACATGGGAATGACCCTGCCCGGAGAACTGGTGTCCCTGCTCGGCATGCTCGGCTACACCTGGCCGGAGGCGGACGAGACGAAGCTGCTGGAGATGGGCCAGGCGTGGCTCGCCTTCCCGGACCGGCTCCGTGCTCCGGTGGCCGACGCCGACCGGTCGGCGCAGCAGATGTGGACCCAGAACCGCGACGACGCCATCGAACGTTTCCAGACGAGCTGGCAGGCGGCCGACTCGGCGAAGACCAACCTGGACGACGGGGCCTCCGCGGCGGCGCTCATCGGGACCGGGCTCATGGTGTGCGCCGGGATCGTCCTGGCGTTGAAGATCAACGTGATTGTGCAGCTGACGCTCCTGGCCATCCAGATCGCGCAGGCGGTCGCCACGGCGGTGGTCACCTTCGGTGCCTCACTGCTGGAGATCCCGATCTTCAAGCTCATCACCGGTGTCCTCATCGACCAGTTGCTGAAGATGGCGACCGAAGCGGTGCTCGGTGGGTAGGCGGGGAAAGGCCGGTCTCTTCACGCCGGTGGAGAAGTGGCTCCGGGCCCGGATGCGGCACCGCCGCTACGCGCACATCTTCCGCGGTCACGTGAACACCAACGCCAATCCGCCCCGGGGTACCGGCTTCCACCACCGGTTCATGGGGGAGAACCCGCCGGGTGCCCGGGTCCGCGTCGACGCGGACGGCCGCGAGATGATCCTCGAACGGCACGCCGACGGCACGTACCGCGCCCGCGTCGACGTGCAGGACGACGGCGGCGTCTGGCGTCAGAAGCGCGGTTCGAGCACCTTCTTCCCGGACAACTGGACGCCGCAGCGGGTCGACGAGACGATCGAGGGCGCGTTCCGGTCCGGCGGCCCGCACCCGGACGACCCGAACAAATGGCAGGGGAGGGCCAACGGGCTGCTCGTCGAGGGCTTCTACAATCCTGGTGGCACGACGTGGTACTCGGCTTGGCCGGTGGGGGGACGCTAGCTGTGGGTGACATCCAGTTCGGGCGCAATCAGAACGGCGCGCCCACCATGACCAGCGGCGACGCGCGTTTCCGCCCGTTCGCCTCCCAGCTCGTCAGCGACATCCAGACCTACGCCCCGGACTGCCTCGAGCTGCTGCAGTGCATCGACGACGTGATGTCCGGGCGCTCGGACTACGAGGAGTACGAGGGCAACTCCGCGGTGGTGCGCTGCACGCCGACCGGCGTCAACGTGGACAGCCTCGGACCGGTGCCGTCGGGGGCGTCGTACACGGTCGACGAGGCCCGCACGGTGATCCTCGCCTACTTCGACTTCCTCGCGCCTACGCCTGCGGAGAAGAAGCGCCACCTCGCCACCTGGGAGCGCGAGCACGGCGGCCCGTTCCCCGGGCGGCACCTGCTGCGTCTGCCCGGCTGACGCCGCTCAGCGGGCCAGCCGGGCGATCGCCGCCACCGACCGGTCCACGTCGGCCTCCGTCGTGGTCGCGTTCGACACCGAGATCCGCATCAGCCGCCGTCCCCGCCACGTCGTCCCGCCCGCCCAGCACGTCCCGTCGGCCTGCACGGCGGCCACCACCCGGTCGGTGCGCGCGTCGTCGCCGAATCCGACGAGCACCTGGTTGAGCACCACGTCGTTCGCCACCTCGAACCCGGCGGCGGTCAGCCCGTCGGCGAACCGCCGGGCCAGCGCGCAACACCGCTCGACAAGGGCGGCGACGCCGTCGCGGCCCAGCTCCCGCAGGCCCGCCCAGACCGCGAACCCACGGGCGCGGCGGGAGGACTCCGCGGTCAGGTCCGCGCCCGCGGGCACCCCACCGGAACCCACGAGGTACGCGGCCGTGTACGACATGGCCGCCGCGTGCACGTCGGGCCGGGCGCAGAACGCGAAGGCGGTGTCGTACGGCACGTTCAGCCACTTGTGGCCGTCACAGGCCCACGAGTCGGCCGCCTCCAGCCCGTCCACCAGGTGCCGCTTGGCCGGACTGGCGGCCGCCCACAGCCCGAACGCGCCGTCCACGTGCGCCCAGCCGCCGTACCGGTGGACCAGGTCGCAGGCGCGGCGCAGGTCGTCGCACGCGCCGGTGTTCACGTTGCCCGCCTGCAGGCAGACGATCGTCGGTCCGGGACCGGCGTCGCGCAGGGCTGCGGCGAGGGCGTGCGGGTCGATGGCGCCCTGCGGGCCGGTCGGCACCGGGCGCAGCGCGTCGGTGCCGAGGCCGAGCAGGCGCAGCGACCTGTCGATGGTGGCGTGCCGTTCGGCGCCGGCGAACACCCGGACCGCAGGTGCGCCGGGCAGGCCGCGTCGTTCCACGTCCCAGCCGGCGTCGGCGAGCACCTGGTGGCGGGCGGCGGCGAGTCCGGCGGTGTTCGCGGCCTGCCCGCCGGTGACGAACCCGGCCGACGCGGTCGCCGGGATGCCGAGCAGTTCCTTGAGCCAGGTGCCGGCGGCCGTCTCGGCTGCCATCGCGGCGGGGGAGGTGACGGCGTTGAACGCGTTCTGGTCCCACCCGGCGGCCAGCATGTCGGCGGCGGTGGCGGCCGGCGAGGCGCCGCCGATGACGAAGCCGAAGTAGCGCGGCCCGGCGGTGGCCACGAGTCCCGGTTCGGCGGCGGCCACCAGCTCCGCGAGCACCTGTTCGGGCGGGGTGGGCGCGTCCGGCAGCGGGCCGGCGAACGCCCTGTGCAGCGCGGCCTGGTCCACGGGTACGCCGACCGGCCGGTCCGGCAGCGACAGCCGGTAGCCGGCCGCGTGGTCGGCGGCGCGCCGGAACAGGTGCCTCAGCTCGTCCATCGCCGCACCCTAGCCGAGGGCGCGGGCCATCCGAGCCGCCCTCATGAACGGTCCCGACCGCCGGTCATCGCGAGTGCGGTGTCGAGCCGGTCCAGGTGCAGGGCGACGGGCCCGACGGTGAGCAGGCCACTGCCCGCCCCGGCCAGCTCACCCGCCGCCGGGGCGAGCGCGGCCCGGGCCCGCAGCATCGCGTCCCGGTCGTCCAGCGCCACGGCGGACCGGCCGGTCAGGCACCACAGCGCCTCCATGAGCAGGTCACGCGGCGGCGCCGGGGTGCGGCGCAACGCCCTTGCGGCCTTGTCGCGCCGCCCGTCGGCGAGCAGGAGCAGCGGGCGGGCCCAGGGCGCGTACGGGCCCCAGTCCGTGTCGCCGGGGAAGGCGGCGGGCAGGTCGTGCCACACCCGCAGGCAGAGCAGCGCCAGCGGCAGCAGCCCACGTTCCACGCCGGGCATCCCGCAGCCGGCCAGCGCGGTCGCCCACGACCGGTACGCAGCCTCCGCCTGCGGATACGCGGCGCCGGTGGCGGCGGTCCGCATGGCCCGGTAGCCGCCGGTGAACACGCCGACGAGCGGGCTCTCGTGCCGGGCGGCGAGCCGGTCCGCCGCGTCGGCGTGCGCGTCGGCGGCGGTGAAGTCGGCGAGCGCGCCGCGCGCCTGCACCCGGATCAGGTGTCCGAGGATCTCGACTGTGGCCAGGCCGTGCCGGGCGGCGAGCGCGACCAGCTCGGCGCCGATCGCGTCCCTCTCGGCGGCCAGCCCGGCCCGTGGGAACGTCTGCATGTACACCCCGTTGAGCGCCTGGGCCAGCAGCGCCGGGTCGGCCACCCGGCGGGCGATCGCCTCCGCCTCCCGCGCCGCCTGCGCGGGGCGCGGCGACGCCGTACCGCGGGACTCGATCGCGACGGTGGCCAGCAGCCGGGCGCGGGTCGCCTCCGGCGCGTCCGGACCCAGCCCGGCGAGCGCCCGCTCCGCCGCCGCGACGACCCGGGCCGCCTGCGCCGGGTCGTCGGAGCGGGTCCAGATCGCGGGTACGTCGTACCCGCCGATCACCCGCGCGGTGAACTCCGGGTCGCCCAGGTGCTCGGCCGCGGTGATGGCCGCCTCGCGCTGGTCCCGGGCGGCCTCCAGGCCACCCGGCCCGGTCACCGCGAGGCTGCGCAGCATCCCGACAGTCGACTCCAGCCGGGCTCGCGCGCCGGGCACCACACTGCGCTCGTACGCCGCGGCGGTCTGCGCCCAGACCCGCGCCGGGCCGGACGGTTCGGGTTCGGCCTGGCGCAGCAGGTCGGTTTCCAGCCGCCGCAGCCGCGGTCCCGGGTCCAGGCCGAGCTGGTCGCGCAGCAGTTCCCGGGCCCGGCGCAGCACGGCGAGCGCGTCGGCCTGCCGTCCGGCCCGGTAGAGCGCCGACGCCAGCAGCGCCCACCCCTCCTCCCGCCACGGGTACTGCGCGACGTGGGCGTCGAGATCGGGGACGGCGTCGGCGGCCCGGTCCAGCGCCAGCAGCGCCTCGGCCCGCCGCTCGACGGCGGTCAGCCGGATCTGGTCGAGCCGGGACCGCTCGGCGTGCGCCCACGGCTGGTCGAAGTCGGCGTACGCGGGTCCGCGCCACCAGCCCAGCGCCTCGTCGAGCCGGTCGAGCGTGGCCCGGGGCGGCGCGTCGGCCGCGGCGGTGGCGGCGTCCTCGAACCGCCAGGCGTCGACGGCGTCCGGGGCGGCGCGCAGCGCGTACCCCGGTCCGTCGGTGACCAGCAGCCGGGCCGGCTCGCGTGGCGGACGGTGCGGTTCCAGGCGGCGGCGCAGCGCCGCGACGAACGTGCGGACCGCGCCCACCGCGCCGGCCGGCGGGTCGTCCCACAGGTCGTCGACGATCTGCCCGACCGGCACGGTCCGGCCCCGGGCGGCGACCAGCCGCGCCAGCACGGCCCGGTGGCGGGGCCCCTTGAGGTCGACCGGCGCACCCGCGTCGTCCCAGGCCGTCACCGGACCCAGCACACCGAAACCGACAGGCACCGACCCCTCCTCGACCCGGGTCACCGTATCGCGCTCATCGGTTGCTCATCCGGCGCCGCCACGCTGGACCGGTACGACGAGACGAAAGAGGGATCGAGATGAGCACCACCATCGCGGGATTCGACTACCAGCGCGTTCCGGTCGCCGACCAGGTGACGCTGAACGTGGCGGTGGGCGGCTCCGGCAGCCCGGTCGTGCTGCTGCACGGCTTCCCGCAGACGCACCTGATGTGGCGGCACGTCGCCGCCGACCTGGCCGGTGAGCACACGGTGATCTGCCCCGACCTGCGCGGCTACGGCGCCAGCGACAAGCCGGCCGCCGCCACCGAGGACACGTACAGCAAGCGGACCATGGCCGCCGACGTGGTGGCGCTGGCCCGCGCGCTCGGGCACGAGCGGTTCGCGCTGGCCGGGCACGACCGGGGCGCCCTGGTCGCGGTCCGGGCCGGCCTGGACCACCCGGACACCGTCACCCACCTGGCGTCGCTGGACGTGCTGCCCACCCTCGACATGTGGGACGTCCTGCACGGCGTGTCCGCGTCGGTGGCGTTCCACCTCTACCTGATGGCCCAGCCGCCCGGCCTGCCGGAGCAGATGATCGCGGGCAGCGCCGACGCGTTCTTCGGGCACTTCCTGGACGCCTGGGCCGGTGACCCGGCGGCCGTGCCGGCCGAGGTGCGCGCCGAGTACCTGCGGGCCTCCCGGGAGGCGGTCGACTCGATCGTCGCCGACTACCGGGCGTCGGCCGGGATCGACGTGACGCACGACCGGGCGGACCGGGACGCCGGGCGGCGGCTGGCCATGCCTACCACTGTCATCCAGCAGGACTGGGGCGCCGCGCTCGGCTACGACGCGGCGGCGGTGTGGCGGGCCTGGGCCCCGGACCTGGAGCACCGCACCACCACGGCCGGGCACTTCATGGCCGAGGAGGCCCCCGGCGAGATCGCCGACGCGCTGCGCGCGCTGCTGAAGCGGTAGGTACGGCGGTCCGGGCGCGCGTGGCGCCCGGACCGTCCGCCCCGTCCACTCAGCCGGCCCGTCTCCGGACGTGCCACAGGCCGAACGCCGCCAGCAGAACGGCCGCGCCGAGGTGGAGCGCCAGCTCGATCCACTGGAACGCCCAGAACCGGCGGTTCGGCTGGTAGGCCAGGTCCACGTGCAGGTCGAGCTTGCCGAGGCAGACCGCTGTGTCGCCGAACGTGCCGGTGGCGCCGGTGCGCGGCGGGTCGCGGAAACAGGTGCCGAACGCGGCGTCGGAGAGCTGCCGCCCGTCGGCGGTCCGCAGCGGGCTGATGTCGGTGACCCAGGCGCCCGGCACGTCCAGCCCGCCGACGACCGGCGAGCCGGTGATGCTGCCCAGGTTGCGGGCCCGGTTCACCGTCTCGGCGCTCATCGGCACGGTCACCCGCTCCGGCGGCAGGTAGTGCGGGCGCAGCAGGTTCGGCACCGCGAGCTGCACCACGACCACGGCCAGGAACACCACGGCCATGGCCGGCAGCGTGCGGCGCAGCACCAGCCCGGCCACCACGCCGAGGACGAGGGCGAACACGGCGTACCCGACCGGCGCGACGCCGCGCGCGCCGAACAGCACGGTGCTGAACCGGTCGCCGGCGACCCGGTCGACGGGCGCGGCCGCCCAGGTCAGCAGCGCGCCGAGCACACCGGCGACGAGCGCGGCGGCCACCGACAGCACCGCCAGCTTGACCGCCAGCCAGCGGCGGCGCGGCACGCTCTGGTTCCACACCAGCCGGTGCGTGCCCTGCTCCAGCTCCCGGGCCACCAGCGGCGCGCCCCAGAACGCGCCGATCAGCGCGGGCACCAGCGCGAACCCGCCGGCGAGGAACAGCATCGTCTGCGCGTACCGGTCGGGCAGCCGGGCCGGGTCGGGCACGGCCCGGATGTCCGCGCCGAGGCGCAGCAGGTAGGCGCCGGCCAGCACCAGCGCGACGGCGCCGACGAGCGCCGGAAGGCGGAACTGCCGCACCGTCATCCGGATCATCGGCTCACCGCCGGACGGGCGGCGGCCCGGGACAGGTACGCCAGGACCAGCTCCTCCAGCGTGACCGGCGCGCCGTCGCGTACCGCCGGGCCCCGGACCACGACGCGGCCGGGCTCGGCCCAGACCACCTCGGCCCCGGCGGGCGCGGCGGCGGTCTTGCGGTGCGTGGCGAGCAGGTCCGGCACCGGGCCGGCCACCTGGACCCGGGCGGCGCAGAGCACGACCAGGTGGTCGCAGACCTGCGCCACGTCGCCGAGCAGGTGCGAGGAGAGCACCGCGCCGGCGCCGAGTTCCCGCACGAAGCCGGCCAGACCGTGCATGAACTCGCGGCGGGCCAGCGGGTCCAGCGCGGCGGCCGGCTCGTCGAGGATCAGCAGCTCGGGACGCTTCGCGGCGGCCAGCGCGAGGGCCAGTTGCGCGCGCTGGCCGCCGGAGAGCCGGCCCGCCTTCTGCGCCGGGTCCAGGCCGACCTCGGCGACGCGCCGCCGGGCCAGCACCGCGTCCCAGGACGGGTTCAGCCAGGCGCCCATCCGCAGGTGCTCGGCCACGGTGAGGGACGCGTACACCGGCGTGTCCTGGGCGACGAAGCCGACCCGGGCCAGGTGCGCGGCGTCGGCGGCCGGCGGCGCGCCGAGCACCGTCAGCGAACCCGAGGTGGGCGCGATGAGCCCGCAGGCCAGTTGCAGCAGCGTGGACTTCCCGGCGCCGTTGGGGCCGACCAGGCCGACCACGTGCCCGCGCGGAACGCTCAGGTCGCAGTCGGCAAGCGCGGTGCGGCGGCCGTACCGTTTGGTCAGCCGCTCGGCGTGCAGGGCGAGTGGTGGATGCATGCGGCTCATCCTGGGCACGCCGGGACCGGCGGGCATCGGTCCGGAGCAGGGTCCGGCGCGCGACGGACCCTACTTTCGGCCGGTTCGGCCCGGCCGCCGATCTCCTAGCGTGCTGGGCATGGCTACCGAACGGCTCACCCGGGTGGCGGCGACGGCGGGGCTCGCCGTGGTGCTGCTCGCCGCGATCGGCGTCCAGGCGGTGGCGATCGCCGCGAGCTGGGGACTGCGGTACTGGCTCCCCGGCGGCGCGGCCGCCGTCGCGGTCGGCGCGCTCGCTCTGGTACGTCACCGGCAGCGCGTCGTCACGGCCGTTGCCGGACTCGCCGTCGCCGGGTCGGCCGTCGCCGCGGCCCGGCTGTTCGACCTGCCCACCGAGCCGGGGCCCGCGCTGGCGCTGGCGTCGGCCGTCCTGGTCGGATCGGCGGTACGCGCGCTTCCGCCGCTGCCCGCCGGGCTGATCGCCGCCGGTGGGCTCGGGGTGGCGGCCGGGGCGTGGCCGGCCGCCCGGCCGGGAGCGGGCGGGTCCGGGGTGGCGGCGCTCAACGCCCTGTGCTGGTTCGCCGGGGTCGCCGCCGGGCTCACGTTGCGGCTGCTCGACGAACGGGCGAAGGTCACCGCCGAGCGGGTACGCCGGGACGAGCGGCTGGAACTGGCCCGGGAACTGCACGACGTGGTGGCCCACCACGTCACCGGCATGGTGGTGCAGGCGCAGGCCGCCCACCTGGTCGGGCAACGGGATCCGGCGCGCGCCACGGAGTCGCTGGCCGGCATCGAGGCGGCCGGCGGCGAGGCGATGCGGGCCATGCGCCGCCTGGTCGGGCTGCTGCGGGACACCGGTGACGCGCCGCCGGCCTCGGCCGGCACCGAGCAGATCGAGGAGCTGGTCGAGCGGTTCCGCCGGCAGGGCCCGCCGGTGCGGCTGCGGCTGCCGGGGGAGACGACCTGGCCGCCGGAGGTCACCAGCACCGTGCACCGGATCGTCCGGGAGGCGCTGACGAACGTGGCCCGCCACGCGCCGCACGCCGCCCAGGTCACTGTGGACGTGGCGCGGGAGCCGGACGCCGTGGTGGTCGAGGTGACCGACGACGCGTCCGGCGCTGCGGTGGAACAACGGGGCGGATACGGCCTGATCGGCCTGCGCGAGCGGGTCGAGGCCCTCGGCGGGACGCTGCGCGCCGGTCCCCGCCCGGACGGCGCCGGGTGGTCGGTGCGCGCGGTGGTGCCGAACGGGAGGGCGTGATGACGATCCGGGTGCTGCTCGCCGACGACCAGGCGATGGTCCGCGGCGGACTGCGGCTCATCCTGGAGGACCAGCCCGGCATCTCGGTGGTGGCCGAGGCGTCCGACGGCGTCGACGCGGTCGCCCAGGCCCGCCGGCTGCGCCCCGACGTGTGCCTGGTGGACATCCGGATGCCGCGGCTCGACGGGCTCCAGGTGACGCGGGCGCTCGCCGGGCCCGGGGTGGCCGACCCGCTGCGGGTCGTCGTGGTCACCACGTTCGACCTGGACGAGTACGTCTACGGCGCGCTGCGCGGGGGAGCGGCCGGGTTCCTGCTCAAGGACGCCGGACCGGCGCTGCTGGTGGAGGCGGTCCGGGCGGCGTACCAGGGCGACGCGCTGGTGTCCCCGTCGGTGACGGTCCGGCTGCTGCGGCACCTGACCCCGCCCGCGCCGCCGCGTGACGAGCACCGACCGGCGCTGTCCGAGCGGGAGGTCGAGGTGGTACGCGAGATCGCCCGGGGCCGGACGAACCTGGAGATCGGCGCGGAGCTGTTCATCTCGCTGAGCACGGTCAAGAGCCACGTCTCGGCGGTGCAGACCAAGCTCGGCCTGCGCAACCGTACCGAGATCGCGGTCTGGGCGTGGGAGCACCGCGTCGTCGACTGAAACCATTGGCGGACGGCCTACCGTACGTTGTACGTTAGTGCCGTCGTCGACGGAGGGGGCACAGACGTGGAACATGCGATCGTCGCGGAGGGCCTGCGTAAGCGGTACGGGGACAGGGCCGCGCTGGACGGATTCGACCTGCGGGTGCCACCGGGCACGGTGTGCGGGCTGCTCGGCCCGAACGGCGCCGGCAAGACCACAGCCGTCCGTATCCTGGCCACGCTGCTGCGCTTCGACGCCGGGCGGGCCGAGGTCGCCGGCTACGACGTGGCCGGGCAGGCCGACCGGGTACGCCACCGCATCGGTCTGGTCGGCCAGCATCCGGCGGTGGACGAGGCGCTGAGCGGCCGGGAGAACCTGGTCATCTTCGGCCGCCTGTTCCACCTGGACCGGGCCGGGGCGAGACGGCGGGCGACCGAGCTGCTCGACCGGTTCGGGCTCGCCGACGCCGCCGACCGGCCGGTGCGCACGTATTCCGGTGGCATGCGCCGCCGCCTCGACCTGGCCGCCGGCATGATCCTCGCGCCGTCGGTGCTGTTCCTCGACGAGCCGACCACCGCGCTCGACCCGCGCGGGCGCAACGAGGTGTGGGAGGCGGTACGCGACCTGGTGCGCGCCGGCACCACTGTGCTGCTCACCACGCAGTACCTGGACGAGGCCGACCAGCTCGCCGACCGTGTCTGCGTGCTCGACGCCGGGCGGGTGATCGCCGAGGGCTCCCCGGACGCGCTGAAGTCCCGGCTCGGCGGCGACCGGATCGAGCTGGTCGTCCGCGACGCCGCCGACCTGGCCACCGCCGCCGGGCGGCTGCGCGCGGTCGCCCACGCCGAACCGGCTGTCGACCCGGACCGGCGGGCGGTCAGCGCGCAGGTCGGCGACCGGGCGGGCGCGCTGACCGAGGTGCTGCGCGCACTCGACGCCGACGGCGTGGGCGTGGCCGACGTGGCGCTGCGGCGACCCACACTGGACGAGGTGTTCCTCCAGCTCACCGGCGCGCCGTCCGCCGCCCGTACCGGTGTGGAGGTGACCGCGTGACCGCGACGGTGACCCCGGCCCGGCGCCCGTCCCTGGCCGGTGACGGCCTGACGCTCACCGGGCGCGCGCTGGCGCACTGGCGGCGCGAGCCCGGCCCGCTGATCGGCTCGCTGGGCTTCGACATCCTGATGGTGCTGATGTTCGCCTACCTGTTCGGCGGCGCGCTCCAGGTCCCCGGCGGCGGCAGCTACCGCGAGTTCCTGATGCCCGGCATGTTCGCCATGACCATGGTCTTCGGCATCAGCATGACCACCATGGCGGTCTCGGCGGACCTGGACCGCGGCGTCACCGACCGGCTGCGGTCCATGCCGGTGTCCCGGCTGGCCCCGCTGCTCGGCCGCGCGGCCGCCGACCTGATGTTCGCGGTGGTGACGCTCGCCGTGATGCTGCTCGTCGGCCTGGCCGTCGGGTGGCGGGCGCGCGGCGACCTCGGCGACACGCTCGCCGCGCTCGGGCTGGTCCTGCTGCTGCGGTTCGCGCTGGTCTGGGTCGGTATCTTCCTCGGCCTGACGGTGAAGGGGCAGAGCGCGGTCACCGCCGTGCAGACGCTGGAGTTCCCCCTGGGCTTCCTGTCCAGCGCGTTCGTGGCGCCGTCCACCATGCCCGCGTGGCTGGGCGCGGTCGCCGAGTGGAACCCGCTGTCGGCGACCGTCGGGGCCACCCGGGAACTGTTCGGCAACCCCGGCTGGGGCGGCGACTCGTGGGTGGCCGCGCACCACCCGCTGCTGGCGGTGCTGTGGCCGCTCGTGCTCGTCGCGGTGTTCCTGCCGCTGTCGCTGCGCCGCTACCGGGCGCTGAGCCGCTGAGCCGGAGCCCGGGGGCGGCAGCGTGCCGCCCCCGGGCGCCGGTCACGGCCCGGTGAGCACGACCAGCTCGCCGGTGGCCCGGGTCATCGCGACGTACCGGTCCACCGCCCCGGAGACCCCGTCGCCGAACGCCTCCGGGTCGACCAGCACCACCAGGTCGAACTCCAGCCCCTTGGCGAGCACCGGGCTCAGCGACCGGACCCGGTCCGAGGCCGGGAACGCCGGATCGCCGATGACGCACGCGACGCCCTCGGCGTGGGCGGCGAGCCAGCCGTCCACCATCGCGCGCAGGTCGGCGCGGTCGCCGTACCGCACCGGGGCGCCGTCGCGGATGGACGTGGGCACGTTGGCGTCCGGGAGCACGGCCCGGATCACCGGCTCGGCCGCCGCCATCACCTGCGCCGGGGTGCGGTAGTTGACGGTCAGCGTGGCCACCTCGACCCGGTCGAACCCGGCCCGCGCCAGCCGCCGCGGCCAGGACTCGGTGAACCCGTCCCGCGCCTGCGCCCGGTCACCCACGACCGTGAAGCTGCGCGACGGGCAGCGCGCCAGCAGCATCTGCCACTGCGCGTCGGTCAGCTCCTGCGCCTCGTCCACCACGACGTGCGCGAACGGCCCGGCCAGCAGGTCCGGATCGGCCACGCTCAGCGCGCTGGAGTCGACCAGGCTGGTGCGCATGTCCTCGCCGTACAGCATGGTCATCAGACCCTCGCCGTCGTCGTAGGCGTGCGACGCGATCAGCGCGTCGACCACCGTGTCCATCTCGACGCGCTGCGCGGCCAGCACCGCCTCGTCGCGGCGCCGCCGCAGCGACGCCTCCGGGTCGCCGACGCGCCGCCGGGCCGCGTCCAGCCACGGCAGGTCCGCCACCGTCCACGCCCGGGCGTCGGCCCGCCGCAGCGTACGGATCTCCTCGACGCTCAGCCAGGGTGCGCACCGGCGCAGGTAGGCCGGCACCGACCACAGGTCGGCCACCACGTCGAGCGGGTCGAGCAGCGGCCACGCCCGGCCGAACGCGGTGACCAGTTCGCGGTCGCGCCCCAGCGCCCGCCGGACCGCCTCCTCCGGCTCGTCGCCGCCGTACTTCTCCACCAGGATCGTGAGCAGTTCCTCCCACACGTCGTCGCGGGCCTCGTTGTGCGGGACGCCCGGGCCGGCCGCCTCGAACGCCGTCGCCCAGTCGTCGGCGGTCAGCCGCAACTCGGCGTCCCCGACGCCGACTGTCGTCCCGGTCCCGGGCGGCTCCTCGTAGAACCGGACCGCGGCGTCGACAGCGCGTACCACGTTCCCGGACGCCTTCAGCCGCGCCACCTCCGGGTCGGTCTCCGGCGCCGCCGCCGCGCCCTCCGGCACCAGGTCGGCGAGCGTGCAGATCTGCACGTCCTCCTCGCCCAGGCTGGGCAGCACGTCGGAGACGTAGTTCAGGTACGGCTGGTGCGGCCCGACCACCAGCACCCCGCCCCGGCGCTCGCCCAGCCTCGGGTCGGCGTGCAGCAGGTACGCGGTGCGGTGCAGCGCCACCACCGTCTTGCCGGTGCCGGGACCGCCGTCGACCACCAGCGCGCCCCGGGAACCGGCCCGGATGATCGCGTCCTGGTCGGCCTGGATGGTGCCGAGCACGTCGCGCATCCGCGCCGACCGGGTCGCGCCCAGGCTGGCGATGAACGCGGACTGGTCGTCCAGCGCGGCGTGCCCGGCCAGCCCGTCGGCGGTGAACACCTCGTCCCAGTAGTCGGTGATCCGGCCTCCGCTCCACCGGTACCGGCGGCGGCTGACCAGGCCCATCGGGTCGGCGTGGGTCGCGCCGAAGAACGGCTCGGCGGCGGGGGAGCGCCAGTCCAGCAGCAGCCGGCCGCCCGCGCCGTCGGTCAGGCCGAGCCGCCCCACGTACACCGGGGCCGCGCCGTCCGCGCCGACCATCCGGCCCAGGCACAGGTCCAGGCCGTAACGGCGCAGCGTACGCAGGCGCGCGCTCAACCGCCGGACCTCCTGGTCCCGGTCGACGGCCTGCCGGCCCCGCCCGCCCGCGGCCCGGCGCGTCGCGTCGAGCCGGTCGGTCAACTCGGCGATCGAGCGGCGCAGGCTGTCCGCGATCGCGGCGAAGTGCCGCTCGTCGGCGGCGATCAGGTCCGGGTCGGCCTTCGCCGACAGACGCTCGGGAAGATCGAAAACGCTGGTGGCAGGCAGATTCAACTGGTCTCCGATCACGGACACGGCCGAGCCTCCGCTCTTCGCGGCTCTTTCGAATGCCTCGGCAATTGGGTTACGGCCGGCAATTGTGCGCCGTCACCCGGGTCTTGCGGCAAGACCGGGGGTGCGCTATATGTTGGTAGTGGCGGGGGAACCCGCCATTCTTTTTGCGCGAACAATTCTCGGGCTGCTTTTCTCCGGCGTCCCGCCCACGGCTGCTCACCGGCGTGGCCGGTAGGATGACGGCACCATGTCGAAGGAGCGTCGGCGCAAGGCCGATCCCGCCCGCAGCCTGGCCCTTCTCTGGCGTACCCGGGAGCCGGCCAGCCGCGGCGCCGGTCCCGGTCTCAGCGTCGACCGGATCGTGCGCACCGCGATCGAGATCGCCGACGCCGAGGGCATCGACGCGCTCACCATGCGCCGGGTCAGCGAGGCGCTCGGCGTGGGGACCATGTCCGTCTACACGTACGTGCCGGGCAAGGCGGAACTGCTCGACGTCATGGTGGACACCGTCCTCGGTGACCTGCCGCGCCCGGCCGACGTGCCGGGTGGCTGGCGGGGCCGGCTGGAACGCATCGCCCGGGACAATCTCGCGCTCTACCGGGCCCACCCGTGGCTGCTGCGCGCCGAGACGACCCGGCCGGTGCTCGGCCCGAACGTGCTCGCCAAGTACGACTACGAACTGCACGCGGTGGCGGACATCGGGCTCGACGACGTGGAGATGGACGCGGTGCTCACGCTCGTGCTGGGGCACGCCAAGAGCGCGGCCCGGGTCGCGCTGGACGTGGCCGAGCTGGAACGCGAGACCGGGATGACCGACGACCAGTGGTGGCAGACGCACGGCCCCTGGCTGGAGAAGTTCATGACCGCCGGCAGTTTCCCGCTCGCCGCGCGGGTCGGCACCGCCGCCGGGATGGCGCACGGCGGGGCGTACGGACCGGATCACGCCTTCGAGTTCGGTCTCCAGCGGGTGCTCGACGGCATCTCGGTGGTGGTGGCCGCCCGTGCCGCGGGTGAGCCGGAGCCCGGGAAGACCTTGTAATCCTACTAGTTAAGTAGGAAACTCTCACTGGGGTCGACGACCCCCGTCACCCCTCGCCTCCGGCTGCCCTCCGTCGCCCGCGCGTACCCGTAGGAGCCCCTCATGAGCAACGCGCCCACGCCACCCGAACCGCCCACCGCAGGCACGTCCCGGCTCGCCTTCAGCGAGGACTGGGCCGCCACCGTCCTCGGCCTCGCGCTGCTGCTCCTGGTGCTGGCCGGCGCGATCCCCGCCGGGCTGGTGCCGTGATGGCCGGCGCCCCGGAGCCCGCCGTCCACACCACCGCCGCCGGGTCGTCCGCGGCGTCCACCGCCGACGCCCCGGCCGCCGCGACCCCGGTGGACCGACCCGCCGGTACGCCCGCGGTCGCGCCACCCCGGGCCGACCTGCGCACCGGCGCGTTCTCGGCCTGGACCGGCCTGGGCCTGCTGGTGGTGCTCGGTCTCGCCGCGCTCACCCGGTACCTCGAACAGAACGTGCCGGTCTGGGCCGAGGGCAGCGCAATCGAGGACGTGGCCGGCGCGGTCGAGTACCCGGTCTACGCGATCCTGCTCGGTCTGCTCGGCAACCTGATCGTCACGGTGACCGGGCTGCGGGACCGGATCTCCGCCGCGTTCCGTACCGAGTTCTTCATCAAGACCGGTCTGGTGCTGCTCGGCGCCTCGATCAACCTCGCCGTCATCGCGAGCGCCGCCGGGCCCGCCATCGCCCAGGCGCTGCTGCTGATCAGCGGCGTGTTCCTGTTCACCTGGTGGCTGGCCGGGCGGTTCGGCCTGGACGAGAAGCTGCGGGCACTGCTCGCCTCGGCGGTGTCGATCTGCGGAGTCAGCGCCGCCATCGCCGCCGCCGGTGCGGTACGGGCACGCCGGGAACAGCTCGCGTACACGGCGAGCCTGGTCATCGCGTTCGCGCTGCCGTCGATCTTACTGCTGCCGTGGCTGGCCGACGTGCTCGGCCTCTCCGACGCGGTCGCCGGCGCCTGGATCGGCGGCAACATCGACACCACCGCCGCCGTCACCGCGGCCGGCGCGCTCGCCGGTGAGGATGCGCTCCAGATCGCCAGCATCGTCAAGGTCACCCAGAACGCGCTGATGGGCGTGGTCGCGGTGGCGCTCACCGCGTACTTCGCGCTGCGCGTGGAGCGCCGCGCGGACGCCCCGCGCCCCGGGCTCGGCGAGCTGTGGCGCCGGTTCCCGAAGTTCGTCCTCGGGTTCGTCGCCGCCTCGGTGATCGCCACCTGGTATCTCGACGCGGCCGGGGCGGACGGCAAGGCCACCATGGCGGTCGTCACCGACCTGCGGGTCTGGTTCCTGATCCTGGCCTTCGTCAGCATCGGCCTGGAGGTCCGCGTGTCGTCGCTGCGCGAGGCCGGCTGGCGGCCGGTGACCGTGTTCGGCGCCGCCACCGTGTTCAACCTGGTGCTGGCCCTCGGACTGGCGTCGGTGCTGTTCCACGGCTTCACGGTCTGACCGCCGTCCCGCCCCCGTACACCTTGGAGGAACGCCGTGCCCGAGCCCGCCGACACCCCGGTCGACGCCGACGCCGACGCGCTGCGGACGCTGCTGCGGCACCAGGCCAGCACCGTCACGGTGGTCACCGCCGCCGGTCCGCCCGCGGCCGGGTTCACCGCCACCTCGTTCACCGCGGTGTCGCTGCGACCGCCGATCGTCTCGTTCTGTCTGGACCTGGGCTCGTCGAGCTGGCCGGTGGTGTCCCGGGCGCGGCACGTCGGTGTGCACCTGCTCGGGCACGGCCAGCACGAGGTGGCCCGGAGGTTCGCCACCAGCGGGATCGACCGGTTCGCCGAGCCGACCCGGTGGCGGCCCGGCCCGGAAGGGGTGCCGGTCCTCGACGACACGCTGGCCTGGCTGCTGTGCCGGGTGGTGGACCGGGTGGTGGTCGGGGACCACGCCGTCGTGCTCGCCGAGCCGGAACTGCTGCGGCACGCCGACGTCGGTTCGCCGCTGCTCTACCACCGGGGGCGGTACGCCGGGCTCGCCGACACGACCGACCCTGGCGACCGCCGCTCCGCGGCCTGAGCGCCGGGGACCGGGCGTCGTTAGGGTGGCGGCGTGATCACCTGCGTCGTGCACTACACGATCGACCCCGCGCAGATCGAGGCGTTCGAGCGCTTCGCCCGCGCCTGGATGCGGCTGGTGGCACGGCACGGCGGCGTGCACCACGGCTACTTCCTGCCCGCCGAGGGCGCCAGCGACCGGGCCGAGGCGCTGTTCAGCTTCGAGAGCCTGGCGGCGTACGAGCAGTACCGTGCCCGGTTCGGGGTGGACCCGGAGTTCGTCGCCGCCGACCGGATCCGCGACGAGTCGGGCTGCGTCCTGCGGTACGAGCGCACGTTCATGCGTCCGCTCCTGCCCACCGACTGACACCCCGCCCGGCCCGGCTATCGAGGCGGGCCCGGGGGCTCCGCCGCTGCGGCGTAGCGGCGGGCCAGGCGGGCGAACGCCTCGCGCAGCTCCGGCGGCCCGATCACCTCGATGTCGGCGTCGTAGCGGCCGAGCACGGCGGCCAGCCCGGGCCACGACCAGGCACCGAGCACCAGCCGGCAGCGGTCCGGGCCCAGTTCCTCGACGATCCCGTCGCGGGTCCACCCGGACACCACGCGGGCGGGCAGGTCGAGGATCACCTCCCCGCGGCAGGGCCAGTCACCCGGCCCGGTGGCGCCCTTGAACCGGCCGGCGACGTACGCGGCCACGTCCCCGCCGGGCAGCTCGCGGGGCGTGAACCGGGGGCCGGTGGGCGTACGCGGGCTGATCCGGTCGACCCGGAACGTGCGCCAGTCGTCGCGGTCGAGGTCCCAGGCGACGAGGTACCAGCGCCCGCCCCAGGTGACCAGGTGGTGCGGCTGCACCCGACGTGGCGGCCGGTCCGGGTCCGGTGGCGCGGTGGACACCGGCTCGTAGTCGAAGCGCAGCTCCTCGCGGGCGTGCACGGCGGCGCTCAACGTCATCAGCAGCGCCGGTTCCACCCGGTGCCGGGCGGGCGTACCGGCGCGTTGCACGTCGACGACCCGCAGCGCGTCCACCCGGTGCCGCAGCCGCGCCGGCATCACCTGCCGCACCGTGGTCAGCGCCCGGGCGGCCGCCTCCTCGATGCCCGTCACGCCGCCGGCGGCGGTCTGCAACGCCACGGTGAGCGCGACCGCCTGCTCGTCGTCGAAGAGCAGCGGCGGCAGCGCGGAACCGGCGCCCAGCCGGTAGCCGCCGTCCGGCCCCTTGGCGCTCTCGATCGGATAGCCCAGCTCGCGCAGCCGGTCGACGTCGCGGCGCACGGTACGCGGGCTGACCCGCAGCCGTTCGGCGAGCAGCGACCCCGGCCAGTCCCGGCGCGCCTGCAACAGGGACAGCAGCGAGAGCAGTCGGGCGGAAGTCTTCGGCACGACACGCATTCTGCCGCGAGAAGAGGACACTTCCTGACCGCTACGCCTGCGAGGGTTGACCCGTACCCGATCAGGACCGGAAGGAACCGATGACGATGACCGGCACCACCACGACCCCCACCACCCTGGACGCCGAGCGGGCCGACCTGCTGGCCGAGCTGACCGAGGCCCGGAACACGCTGATCAACACGGTGCGCGGCCTCACCGACGAGCAGGCCGGGCTGAAGCCGACCGCCAGCGCGCTGTGCCTGGGCGGCCTGATCAAGCACGTCGCGTCCACCGAGGAGGCGTGGCTGCGGTTCGTGGTCGACGGCCCGGCGGCGATGTCCTTCGCCATGCCCGAGGGCGTCACCTGGGAGGACTTCATGTCCGGCCGGGCCCGCGAGCTGCCGCAGTGGGCGATCGACCGGGGACGGGACTTCCAGATGCTGCCCGAGGACACGCTGCCGGCGATCCTGGACCGGTACGCCCGCGTCGCCGCGCGTACCGAGGAGATCGTGGCCGGTGTCGACGACCTGTCGGCGACGTGGCCGGTGCCGGACGCGCCGTGGAACGAGCCCGGTTCGGTCCGCAGCGTCCGGCGGGTGCTGATCCACGTCATCGCCGAGACCACGCAGCACGCCGGGCACGCGGACATCCTGCGCGAGAGCATCGACGGCCGGACCACCACCTGAGCCGGCCGGAGAACGAAGCCGTGACGGTGCTCGACCGGCGTGCGCTCAACCGGGCGACCCTCGCCCGGCAACTGCTGCTCGACCGCGCCGGCCTCCCGGTGGCCGGCGCCGTGACGCACCTGTGCGGGTTGCAGGCCCAGGAGCCGCAGGAGCCGTACGTCGGGCTCTGGTCGCGGTTGCGGGCCTTCGACCCGGCGGTCCTGTCGGACCTGCTGGTGCGCCGCCGCCTGGTGCGTACCCACCTGATGCGCCGCACCGTGCACCTGCTCGCGGCGGACGACCTGCTGGCCTGGCGGTCCCGGCACGACGCGATGCTGCGCCAGCGGGTGCTGGGTGTCTACCGCGGCGAGTTCGACGGGGTCGACCTCGACGAACTCGCCGCGGCGGCCCGGGACGTCCTGGCCGACGGCGAGCCCCGCACCACCGCCGAGATCGTGGGGGCGCTCGCCGCGCGCTGGCCGGCGACCGACCGGCGGGCGCTCGGCGAGATCGTGCTCGCGCTGGTGCCGACGGTGCAGGCGCCGCCGCGCGGGCTGTGGCGCACCACCGCCGGTGTCCGTACCGTCGCTCTGGCCCGGTGGCTGGGCCGCGACGCCGACCCGCCCGGCTCCGGCGGCGACGACCCGGCCGGGCGGGCGCTGGTGCGGCGCTACCTGGCCGCGTTCGGGCCGGCCGCGTCGGCGGACCTGCGCGCCTGGTGCGGCCTCGCCGGGCTGCCCGCGGCGGTCGCCGCGGTCCGCGACGAGCTGGTGGCCTTCCGGGACGCGCGCGGCCGGACGCTGCTCGACCTGCCGGGCGCGCCGCGGCCCGAGCCGGACACCCCCGCGCCGGTACGGTTCCTGCCCGCCTTCGACAACGCCGTGCTCGGCTACCACGACCGCAGCCGGATCATCGACGACGCCCACCGCAACCTCTCCGTCGCCGGGGCCCGGTTCGTGCTCGTCGACGGCCGGGTCGCCGCCACCTGGACGGTCGACGCGGGCGTCGTGGTGGTCACGCCGCTGCGCGCGTTCACCCGCGCCGAGCGCGCGGCCGCCGCCGAGGAGGGCGCCGCGCTGGCGTCGTTCCTGTCCGAGGGCGACAACCAGGGGGTACGCGTCGCCGCGCGCTGAGCCGCCGGGTAAGGCGCGCGGCGACGCCACCGGTGAGGCGTGCGTCAGGCGCGTACCGCGCGGCCCATCCGGGTGACCGCCTCGGTGAGCACGGCGGGGGAGGTGGCGAAGTTGAGCCGCACGAACCCGGCGCCGCCGGCGCCGAAGACGTGCCCGGAGCTGAGCGCCACCCGCGCCCGGTCGAGGAACATCCGCGCCGGACCGGCCAGGTCGCTCGCCACCCCCGGCCCGTCGCCCGCCTCGGTGGGCACGCCGAGGCGCCGGCAGTCCAGCCAGGCCAGGTACGTGCCCTCGGGCGGCCGCCACGACACAGTCGGCAGGTGTTCGGCCAGCAGCGACCCGAGCAGCGCCCGGTTCGCGTCCAGGCCGTCGAGCAGCCGGTCCAGCCACGGCCCACCGGCCCGGAACGCGGCGGTGTGCGCGAGCACTCCGAGGTGGCTGGGGCCGTGGCTGACCTCCTCCGGCATCCGGGCCAGGTCGTCCGCCGCGTCCGGCCCGGCGACCGCCAGCGCCGCCTTGAGCCCGGCCAGGTTCCACGCCTTCGACGCCGACACCAGCGCGAACGCGTTCTCGGCACCCGGCACCGTCAGGTACGGGGTGAACCGCACGCCGGGCAGCGCCAGCGGTGAGTGGATCTCGTCGGCCACCACCCGTACGCCGTGCCGGGCGGCCAGCTCGGCGACGGTGGCCAGCTCGTCGGGCCGGTGCACCACGCCGGTCGGGTTGTGCGGGTTGCAGAGCAGGAACGCCGGCCGGTCGCCGATCGCGCGGGCGCGCCGGAACGCCTCCTCCAGTGCGGCCGGGTCGAGCCGCTGGTCCGCGCCGAGCGGCGCCTCGATCACCTGCCGGTCGGCGTGCGTGACGAACGCGTAGAACGGCGGGTAGACCGGGGGAGTGACCACCACCGCGTCACCGGGGCCGGTGACCAGGCGCAGCACCTCGACCGTACCCATCATCACGTCCGGCACCAGCGTGGCCCGGCCGACCGGGAAGTCGGCCCAGCCCCACCGCTGGGCGGCGAACCCGCCGACCGCCTCGGCGTACGCGGTGCCGTACGAGTAGCCGGTGTCGCCCAGCTCGACCGCCCGGCGCAGCGCCTCGGCCACCGGCGGCGCCAGCGGCACGTCCTGCTCGGCGACCCACAGCGGCAGCACGTCCGGCGGGTACAGCCGCCACTTCACGCTGGTGCGCTGCCGGAGCTGGTCGAGCGTGAGCTGGGTGAGCGGGTTGCCGTCCTCGGCGGAAACGACCATGCGACCCACCCTAGGTTCCTCCTACGATCGCCCGATGACCCACCCGGCGTACCCGGTGCGCACGTCCCGGCTGCTGCTGCGCCCGGTCACCGTCGACGACCTCGACGACGTGCACGCCTGGCAGCGCCGCCCGGACGTGGTCCGCTGGATGGCGGGCGCCGCGCCGCGTACCCGGGCGGAGTCCCTGGCGTCGGTGACCGCGATGGCCGGCGAGGACGCGCTGCGCGCGGAGGGCGACTGCCTGACGCTCGCCGTGGTGCGCGACGGGCGGGTGATCGGTGCGGTCGAGCTGGTCTGGCGCAGTGCGGCGGACCGCACCGCCGAGCTGGGGTACGTCTTCCACCCCGATCACGGCGGCCGCGGGCTGGCCACGGAGGCGGCCGGCGCGCTGCTGGACTGGGGGTTCGCCGAGTTCGGGCTGCACCGGGTGGTGGCCCGCTGCCACGCGGACAACGAGCCGTCGGCGCGCCTGATGGCCCGGCTCGGGATGCGGCGGGAGGCGCGGCACGTGCGCAGCTACCGGTTCCGGGGCGGCTGGGCCGACCAGCTCGTCCACGCGATCCTGGCCGACGAGTGGCGTCGCCGCTGAGCCGCCGGATCAGGAGACGGCGACCGGGTCGCCGACCCGGATCTCGCCGGTGCTCAGCGGGATCAGGCGGACGCCGAACCACGTCTTGCCGTCGTGGCGCCGGTGCCGGGCCAGCGTGCGGATCGGCTCCTTCCCACCGGCGAGGGTCTCCGGGTCGATGAGCGTCACCGAACAGCGGTCGCAGCGTTCGGACACCCGGAAGTCCACCGCGCCGATGCGCACCCGCGTCCAGCCGTCCTCGGCGAACGGTTCGACCGGCCCGTCCAGCACCACAGTCGGCCGGAACCGGGCCATCGCCAGCGGCTCCGGCGCGGGCTCGCCGCGTTCCAGCGCGCCCTCGACGATCCAGTCCCGCAGCCGCCGCAGCGACGGCAGTGTGGCCACGAGCAGCGGTCCGGCGTCGGACAGGTTCAGCGGATCACCGGGGCCGCCGCCGTGCTCGGCCGACATCGGCCGGCGGCGCGGGTCGTCCAGCCAGGCCAGCCGTACGGGCCGGCCCAGCCGCGCGGAGAGCCAGTCGTGGGCCTCGTCGGCGGCGAGCCGGACCGTGTCCAGCCGGGACACGTCGGTGGCGACCGGCGGCCCGTCCACCGGTTCGGCGACGGTCAGCGACGACCCGTCGCGGGCGGTGAGCGTGATCGACCCGGAGCCGGGGGCGGCGGTCAGGCCGAGCAGCGCGGGCAGGGCGGTCGGGCCCAGTTTGCCGCCGTCGGGGCGCAGCACCACCCAGCGGCGGTCGTGACGCAACCCCCACGGCTCGACGTCGGCCCGGTCGACGTCGACGCCGCCGAGGGACTTGACCGGGTACAGGTGCACCGAGGCGAGTCGCGTCACCACGCCCTCAGCCGATCTTCGGGGTGGCGCGGTCGATGATCGCTGCGAGGTCCAGCCCGCCCGGCAGCGTCCCGTACGCCTGACCGTGGTCGCCGTCGAGCCGGGAGGCGCAGAACGCGTCGGCGACCGCCGGGTGGCCGTGGCGCACCAGCAGCGCGCCCTGGAGCACCAGCGCCAGCCGCTCCACCACCCGCCGGGCGCGCAGCTCCAGGTCGGTGTGGTCGGCGAGTTCGTCGCGCACCCGGCGCACCGCGGCGTCCAGCCGGGCGTCCGCGCCGGCCGCGGCGGCCACCTCCGCCTCGTACGCGGCGAGCACCTGCGGTTCCCGGGTGAGCGCGCGCAGCACGTCCAGCGCGGCGACGTTGCCGGAGCCCTCCCAGATCGAGTTCAGCGGCGACTCGCGGAACAGCCGCGGCATGCCGGACTCCTCCACGTAGCCGTTGCCGCCCAGGCACTCCAGCGCCTCGGCGGCGTGCCCCGGCCAGCGCTTGCACACCCAGTACTTGCCGACGGCGAGGGCGAGGCGCTTGAACGCGGTCTCGCCGTCGTCGCCACGCGCCGACCGGTCGGTCGCCCCGGCCAGCCGCATCATCAGCACTGTGGCGGCCTCGGACTCGACGGCCAGGTCGGCCAGCACGTTGCGCATCAGCGGCTGGTCGGCGAGGTAGTCGCCGAACGCCCGCCGGTGGGTGGCGTGGTGCACGGCGGTGGTGACACCGTGGCGCATCCCGGCCGCGGCGCCGATCACGCAGTCGAGCCGGGTCAGGTTGACCATGTCGATGATGGTGCGCACGCCCCGGCCCTCGTCGCCGACGCGCCACGCCACCGCGTGCTCGTACTCGACCTCGGCGGAGGCGTTGGAGCGGTTGCCGAGCTTGTCCTTGAGCCGCATCAGCCGCATCGGGTTGCGGCCGCCGTCGGGCAGCACCCGGGGGACCAGGAAGCAGGTGAGGCCGCCGGGCGCCTGCGCGAGGGTGAGGAACAGGTCGCACATGGGCGCCGAGGTGAACCACTTGTGCCCGACGAGCCGGTAGCTGCCGTCCGGCTCGGGCCGGGCCGTGGTGGTGTTGGCGCGCACGTCCGAGCCGCCCTGCTTCTCGGTCATCGACATGCCGGCGAGCAGCCCGCGCTTGGTCTGCGGCGGGCGCAGCCCGAAGTCGTACTCGCGGGTGGTGAGCAGCGGCTCGTAGCGGGCGGCCAGGTCCGGGCTGTGCCGCAGCGCGGGCACCGCCGCGTACGTCATCGAGATCGGGCAGCCGTGCCCGGCGTCGGGTCGCCACAGGTAGAAGCCGGCCGCGCGGGCCACGTGCGCGCCCGGCCGGTCGTCGGCCCACGGCGCGGCGTGCAGGCCGTGCCCGACGGCGGTACGCATCAGCTCGTGCCAGGACGGGTGGAACTCCACCTCGTCGATCCGGTGGCCGTACCGGTCGTGGGTGCGCAGCACCGGCGGGTGCTCGTTGGCGAGCCGCCCGTGTTCGGCGGCCTCCTCACCACCGGCGAGCCGGCCCAGCTCGTGCAGCCCGGGCAGCGCCCAGCCGGCGCCCTCGCGGGCCACGCCGTCGCGCAGCGCCGGGTCGTCGGCGGTGTCGTGGCCGACCATCGGCGGGACCTGGTTGACGACCTCGTGTGTGGTCACGGCGGCAACTCCCAGCGCTGGTGGCGGATCAGGTCGGGGCCCGGATTGAACCACCGTTCACTCCGCACCGGCAAGCGCCCGACGACAAGTCAATTTGGCTGGATTCGTTTGACATGATCCGGCTCGGAGAGAAGACTCGCCGAAACTTTCTTTTGTCCGGGAAGTCGCTAGGGGGGCCTGTGTCCAGGAAGAAGCTCGGCGCGCTCGGCGCCGCACTCACACTGACAGTCGGCGTCCTGTCCGGATGCACCGGAGGCGAGGCGGTCGACGTCGGCGGCGGGGGGAACGCCGGCGGCGCCGGCGGGGTCCTCAACGCCGCGATCGGCGGCGAGCCGGACCAGCTCGACCCGCACAAGACCTCGGCGTACTACAGCTTCCAGGTGCTGGAGAACGTCTACGACACGCTCGTCGAGCCGGACGCCGACCTGAAGATGGTGCCGTCGCTGGCGACGAAGTGGACCACCAGCGACGACCAGCTCACCTGGACGTTCACGCTGCGCGAGGGCGTCACGTTCTCCGACGGGTCGCCGCTGACCTCCGAGGACGTCGTCTACTCGTACGAGCGGATCATCAAGGAGAAGCTGAACAACGCGTACAAGTTCGCCACCGTCAAGTCGGTCACCGGGCCCGACCCGGCCACGGTGGTGGTGACGCTGAGCGCGCCCACGCCGAACCTGCTGGCGAACCTCGGCGGGTTCAAGGGCGTGGCGATCGTGGAGAAGTCCAACGTCGAGTCCGGCAAGGTGAAGACCGCACCGGTGGGCAGCGGCCCGTTCAAGGTGGCCGGCTACACCTCCGGCGACAGCGTGAAGCTGGTGCGCAACGACTCCTACTGGGGCGAGAAGCCGAAGCTGGACGGCGTCACGTTCACCTTCGTCAAGGACCCGACTGTGGCGTTGCAGAACCTGCGCAGCGGCCAGGTCCAGTGGACCGACAACCTGCCGCCCCAGCAGGTCGGCTCGCTCAAGGACGACGGCGACATCACGGTGAAGTCGGCGCCGTCGACCGACTACTGGTACGTGGCGCTCAACGAGGCCCGCAAGCCGTTCGACAACCCCGAGGTGCGGCGCGCGATCGGGTACGCGCTGGACCGCGAGGCGATCACCAAGGCGGCGAAGTTCGGGCTGGCCACCGTCAACCAGACCGCCATCCCGAAGGCGAGCGCGTTCTACTACGACTACGCGCCCTACAGCCACGACCCGGGCAAGGCGAAGCAGATGCTCGGCCAGGCCGGCGTGAGCAACCTGACCATGGACCTGATGGTCACCAGCGAGTACCCGGAGACGGTCACCGCCGCTCAGGTCATCGCCGCGCAGCTCAAGGCCGTCGGCATCACCGTCAAGATCCGTACGCTGGACTTCGCCCAGTGGCTCGACGAGCAGGCCAAGGGCAACTTCGACGGGTTCATGCTCGGCTGGCTCGGCAACATCGACCCGGACGAGTTCTACTACGCCCAGCACCACAGCGGCGGCACGTTCAACTTCCACAAGTACAAGAACCCGGCGGTGGACAAGCTGCTCGACGACGCCCGCACCCAGACCGACCAGGGCGCCCGCAAGCAGGCGTACGAGCAGGCGGCGAAGCAGATCGTCGACGACGCCAGCTACCTCTACCTCTACAACCCGGACGTGGTGCAGGGCTGGTCGAAGAAGGTCTCCGGCTACGACGTGCGCACCGACCGGGCGATCCGGTTCCGGTCGGTCGCCCTGGCCAAGTGATGGCCCGCTTCGTCCTGCGGCGTGTACTCCAGTCGGCGGTCGTGCTGGTCGGCGTGACACTGGTGGTGTTCCTGCTGCTGCAACTGGTGCCGGGCGACCCGGTCCGGGTGGCGCTCGGCACCCGGTTCGACCCGCAGACGTACGAGGCGCTGCGGGAACGCGCCGGCCTCGACCAGCCGCTGCCGGTGCAGTACGCCAGCTACCTCGGGCACGCGCTCACCGGCGACCTGGGGGTCAGCTTCCGCACCGGCCAGCCGGTGAGCGCGATCGTGCTGGAACGGCTGCCCGCCACGCTGTCGCTGGCCGTCACCGCCGTGGTGTTCGCGCTGCTCGTCGCGTTCCCGCTGGGCATCGTCGCGGCCGTACGCAGCGGCTCCGCCGTCGACCACGCCGCCCGCGTGTTCAGCCAGTTCGGCGTCTCCGTGCCGGACTTCTGGATGGGCATCATGGGCATCCTGCTGTTCGCCGGGGTGCTCGGCTGGCTGCCCCCGTCGGGCTACGTGGCACTCACCGACGACCCCGGCCGGTGGGCCACCCACGTGGCGCTGCCGGCGGTCACCGTCGGCCTGGTCAGCGCCTCGATCCTCACCCGGTTCATCCGTTCCTCCGTGCTGGAGGTGCTCTCCGCCGACTACGTGCGCACCGCCGAGGCGAAAGGGCTGCGCAACCGGGTGGTGATCCTGCGGCACGTGCTGCGCAACGCCCTGATCCCGGTCGTCACTGTGGTCGCGGTGCAGCTCGCCAGCCTGCTCGGCGGCGTCATCGTGATCGAGGTGCTGTTCGCCTGGCCCGGCATCGGCCGGCTCACCTTCGACGCCGTGCAGGCCCGCGACTATCCCGTCCTGCAGGGCGCGGTGCTGCTCGTCGCGGCACTGTTCCTGCTGGTCAACCTGCTGGTGGACATCCTCTACGCCCGCCTCGACCCGAGGATCACGGTCAAGTGAGCGTCACGACCGAGAGCACCGGACGCCGCGTCCTCGACGCGCTGCGCCGCGACCCGCTCGCCGTCGGCGGCACGATCGTGCTCGTGCTGCTGGTCGTGGTCGGCGTGGCCGGCCCGTGGCTGGCCCCGGCCGGCGTCAACGACGTCGACGTGGACCAGATGCTGCGCCCGCCCAGCGGCGCGCACCCGTTCGGCACCGACGAGCTGGGCCGCGACGTGCTCAGCCGGGTGCTCGTCGCCGCCCGCGTGTCACTCCAGGTCGGCGCCGTCAGCGTCGGCATCGCGCTCGTCGCGGGCGTGACGCTCGGGCTGCTCGCCGGCTACTACCGGGGCTGGCTGGACAGCGTGCTCATGCGCTGCATGGACGTGCTGTTCGCGTTCCCGGTGCTGCTGCTGGCGGTGGCCATCGTGGCGGTGCTCGGCCCCGGCCTGCTCACCGCCATGGTCGCCATCGGTGTGGTCTACACGCCCATCTTCGCCCGGATCACCCGCGCCGGCGTGCTGTCGGTACGGGAGCAGGTGTTCGTCCGGGCCGCCGTCTCCATCGGCGCGTCCGACCTGCGCATCATGCGCCGCCACGTGCTGCCGAACATCGCCGCGCCGCTGATCGTGCAGACGTCGCTGTCGCTGGCGTTCGCGATCCTCTCGGAGGCCGCGCTGTCCTTCCTCGGCCTGGGCATCCAGCCGCCCGCGCCGGCCTGGGGGCGGATGCTGTTCGACGGGCGCGGCTTCGTCACCGACGCGTGGTGGCTGGGCGTGTTCCCGGGCGCGGCGATCTTCCTCACCGTGCTGGCGTTCAACCTGGTCGGCGACGCGCTGCGGGACGTACTCGACCCGCGGCAGCTCACCCTCGGCGAGGCACGCAGGAGCACCCCATGAGCCGTTCGACAGTGCTTTCAGTGGACGACCTCACCGTGACCGTCGGCACCCGCCGCGGCCCGGTCCGTGCCGTCGCCGGAGTGTCCTGGCAGGTACGGCCGGGGGAGACGTTCGCGCTGGTCGGCGAGTCCGGCAGCGGCAAGAGCATGACCCTGCTCGCCGCCACCGGCCTCGCCCCGCGCGCCGCCACCGTCACCGGCCGGGTCCGGCTGCTCGACACCGAGCTGACCGCGCTGCCCGACGACCGCCGCCGCAAGGTGCGCGGCCGGCACGTCGGGTTCGTCTTCCAGGATCCGATGACCTCGCTCAACCCGGTGCTGCCGGTCGGGCGACAGGTCACCGAGGCGGCGGAGGAGCACCTCGGGCTGACCCGCCGCGCCGCCCGCGACCGGGCGGTGGAGCTGCTGGACCTGGTGGGCATCCCGTCGGCGGCGCGGCGCGTCGACGCGTACCCGCACCAGTTCTCCGGGGGCATGCGCCAGCGCGTCGCCATCGCCATGGCGCTCGCCTGCGAACCGGACCTGCTGATCGCCGACGAGCCGACCACGGCGCTCGACGTCACCACCCAGGCGCAGATCATCGAACTGGTCGCCGACCTCCAGGCGCGGCTGGGCACCGCCGTCGTCTGGGTCACCCACGACCTGGGTGTCGTCGCCGGCATCGCGGACACCGTCGCGGTCATGTACGGGGGACGCATCGTCGAGCAGGGCCCGGTCGACGCGGTGTTCGACACGCCCACGCACCCGTACACCCGGGCGCTGCTGGCGGCCCGGCCGGACCCGTCCCGCCGGGGCGAGGACCTCGTGGCCATTCCCGGTTCGCCGCCGAGCCCGCTGGACCTGCCCCCGGGCTGCGCGTTCTGGCCGCGCTGCCCGGTACGCGCCGACCCCCGCTGCGAACACGAGCTGCCCCCGCTGACGCCGGTCGGCGACGGGCACACGGTCCGCACCTTCTACCGTGGAGAGGCCGGATGAGCGCCGACACCCCGGACGTGGTCGCCGAGCTGGACGACCTGGAGGTGCACTTCCCGACCCCGGCCGGAACGGTCCGCGCGGTGGACGGCGTCTCCCTCGCCGTCCGCCGGGGCGAGACGCTCGGACTGGTCGGCGAGTCGGGCAGCGGCAAGTCCACCGCCGGCCTGGCGCTGCTGCGGCTGGTCGACCCGACCGCCGGGCGGGTCCGGGTGGCGGGCGCGGACGTGACCCGCTGGTCGCGCCGCCGCCTGCGCGCGACGCGCCGCCACGTCGCGATGGTCTTCCAGGACCCGCAGGCGTCGCTGGACCCACGCCGGACGGTCGGCGACAGCATCGCCGAGCCGCTGGTCGTGCACCGGCTCGCCACGTCCGCCGCCGCCCGGCGGGCCCGGGTCGCGGAGCTGCTGGACCTGGTCGGCCTGCGCGCCGACACGGCGGGCCGGTATCCGCACGAGCTGTCCGGCGGCCAGCGCCAGCGCGTCGGCGTGGCCCGGGCGCTGGCCGGAGAGCCGGACCTGATCGTCCTGGACGAGCCGATCGCCTCGCTCGACCTGAGCGTGCAGGCGCAGATCATGAACCTGCTCCGGCACCTGCAACGCGACCTCGGGCTGACCTACCTGTTCATCGCGCACGACCTGGCCGCCGTCGAGCACATGAGCGACCGGATCGCGGTGATGTACCTGGGCCGCATCGTCGAGACCGGCCCACCCGAGCGGATCTACCGGCGCCCGGCGCACCCCTACACGGCGGCGCTGCTGTCCGCGGTGCCGGTGGCCGACCCCCGGGTGGAGCGGGAGCGCCGCCGGATCGTGCTGACCGGCGACATCCCCAGCCCGGTGGACCCGCCGAGCGGCTGCCGCTTCCGTACCCGATGCCCCCAAGCCCGCCCCGCGTGCGCCGAGACCGATCCGGCGCTCGCCGAGGTCGGCCCCGGCCACCGCGCGGCGTGCCTGTTCCCGCTCGACGGCGAGCGCGACGGCGGCCCGGGGGAGGAGGGCGCGACGACGCGCGCCGACGCCGCCGGCACGGCGTAGGCTCACCGCCGATGACGTTCACCACCCGCCCGACGCTGCGCGGCACGTTCGGCATGGTCTCCTCCACGCACTGGCTGGCCAGCCAGTCCGCGATGGGCGTGCTGGAACGCGGCGGCAACGCCTTCGACGCCGCCGTGGCCGCCGGGTTCGTGCTGCACGTCGTGGAACCGCACCTCAACGGCCCGGCCGGCGAGGTGCCCGCGATCCTCGCCACCGCGACCGACCCCACCCCGCGGGTGCTGTGCGGCCAGGGCCCGGCCCCGGCCGCCGCCACCGTCGCGCACTTCCGCTCGCTGGGCCTGGACCTCGTGCCCGGCGCGGGCCCGCTCGCCGCCGTCGTGCCCGGCGCGGTCGACGCCTGGCTGTTGCTGCTGCGCGACCACGGCACCCGCACGCTCGCCGAGGTGCTGGAACCGGCGATCGGCTACGCCGCCGCCGGCCACCCGCTCGTCGGCGCCGCCGGGCAGACAGTCGCGCGGGTCCGGTCGCTGTTCACCGACCACTGGCCGACCTCCGCGCGCCTCTGGCTCCGCGACGGCCGCCCACCAGCGCCGGGGGAGATGGTCACCAACCCGGCGTACGCGGACACGCTGCGACGCCTCGTCGACGCCGGACGGGCCGCCGGTACGGACCGGGAGGCGCAGATCGAGGCGGCCCGGCGCGCCTGGCGGGAGGGTTTCGTCGCCGAGGCGATCGACGCGTTCAGCCGGCTGCCGTTCCGCGACTCCAGCGGGCGCGCCCACGCCGGGCTGGTCACCGGCGACGACCTGGCAAGGTTCTCGGCCACCTGGGAGGAACCGGTCACGCTGGACTGGCACGGGCACACGATCGCCAAGACCGGCTTCTGGGGCCAGGGCCCGGTGCTGCTGCAGACCCTGGCCGTCCTGGACGCGCTCGACGACCCGGCCGTCTACGATCCGTCCACCCTGGACGGCATCCACGCGCAGGCCGAGGCGCTGAAGCTCGCGTTCGCCGACCGGGAGGCGTGGTACGGCGACACCGGCGTGCCGGGCTCCGCGCTGCTGTCGGCCGGGTACGCCCGCGCGCGGGCCGCGCTGGTCGGCGACCGCGCCGACACGTCGCTGCGCCCCGGCAGCCCGGCGGGTGAGCCGCCCCGGCTGCCGTCGCACCTGCGCGACCACGCCGCCGGGCGGGCCGTCCCGCAGGACCCGAGCACCGGCGAACCCACGGTACGGGCCGACGGCGTGACCCGCGGCGACACCTGCCACGTCGACGTGGTGGACCGGTGGGGCAACATCATCTCGGCCACGCCCAGCGGTGGCTGGCTGCAGAGTTCACCGGCCATCCCGGAGCTGGGCTTCCCGCTCGGCAGCCGGTTGCAGATGTGCTGGCTGGAGGAGGGGCTCGCCTCGACGCTGCGGCCGGGTCGGCGTCCGCGTACCACGCTCAGCCCGACGCTCGTGCTGCGCGACGGCGAGCCGGTGATGGCCTGCGGCACGCCGGGCGGCGACCAGCAGGACCAGTGGCAGTTGCTGTTCCTGCTGCGGCACCTGGCCGGCGGGCAGGAGTTGCAGGAGGCGATCGACGCCCCGACGTGGCACACGACGAGCTTCCCGGCGTCGTTCTATCCGCGCGAGGTCGAGCCGGGCGTGCTGGTGCTGGAGGACCGGATCGGCGGCGACGTGCTGGCGGGCCTGCGCGCGAGGGGCCACACCGTACGCGTGTCCGACCCGTGGAGCCTGGGCCGCATGTGCGCCGTGACCCGCGACCCGCGTACCGGCGTCCTCTCCGCCGCGGCGAACCCTCGAGGCGCCCAGGGCTACGCCACCGGCCGCTGACCCGCCCCCACCACGTCCCCCACCGCGTCCCCCGCCGCGCTGATCTTGCACTTGCTGCCCGGGTATTTCCGGCATAACGGGCGCGGGCCGGGCCGAGAGTGCAAGATCGACGCGGAGGGTCGGCAGGGTCAGTCGTTGATCCGGGTTATGTTGCGGATCTTGTTCGCGGCGTCGAGGGCGGCCACCTTGTACGCCTCGGCCAGGGTCGGGTAGTTGAAGACCGCGTCCAGCAGGTAGTCGACCGTGCCGCCGCAGCCCATCACCGCCTGCCCGATGTGGACGATCTCGGTGGCGCCGGTGCCGAACACGTGCACCCCGAGCAGCCGGCCGTCCTCGGGTGAGACGAGCAGTTTCAGCATCCCGTACGAGTCGCCGACGATCTGCCCCCGGGCCAGCTCCCGGTAGCGGGCGATGCCCACCTCGAACGGGACGGACGCCTCGGTCAGCTCCTCCTCGGTCTTCCCGACGAAACTGATCTCCGGAATGGTGTAGATGCCGATGGGTTGCAGGTCCGACATGCCGCGCGCCGGTTCGCCGCAGGCGTGCTGGGCGGCCAGGCGGCCCTGTTCCATCGAGGTGGACGCCAGCGCGGGGAAGCCGATCACGTCGCCGACGGCGTAGATGTTGTCGACGGCGGTGCGGTAGTCGGCGTCGACGGTGATCCGGCCCCGGTGGTCGGCGGTGAGCCCGGCCGCCTCCAGCGCGAGGTCGTCGGTCTGCCCCTGCCGGCCGGCGGAGTACATCACCGTGTCCGCGACGATCTTCTTGCCGCTGCGCAGGATGCAGAGCGCGGCGCTGCGGTGCTTCTCCACGGCGGCCACCTCCTCGCCGAAGCGGAAGGTCACCGACAGGTCCCGCAGGTGGTACTTCAGCGATTCGACGATCTCCTCGTCGCAGAAGTCGAGCATCCGCGGGCGGCGCTCGACCACTGTCACCTTGGTGCCGAGCGCGGCGAACAGGGACGCGTACTCCATGCCGATCACCCCGGCGCCGACCACGACCATGCTGCCCGGGACGGCCTGGAGGTTGATCACGCCGTCGGAGTCGACGATGGTCCGGTCGTCGAAGTCGACGCTGTCCGGGCGGGCCGGGCGGGTGCCGGCGGCGACGACCGCCTTGTCGAAGCTGACCCGGGTCTCCCGGCCGGAGCCGGCGTCCACCCAGACGGAGTGGGCGTCGGCGAACCGGCCGGTGCCGGTGATCAGCGAGACCTTGTTGCGGGCCAGCTGGTTGCGGATGACGTCGGTCTGCCGGGTGATCACGTGCTGGGTACGGGCGGCCAGGTCGGCGACGGTGATGTCCTCCTTGACCCGGTAGCTGCTGCCGTAGAGGTCGCGCTGGCTCAGGCCGGTCAGGTAGAGCACCGCCTCGCGCAGCGTCTTGGAGGGCACGGTCCCGGTGTTGATGCACACGCCGCCGAGCATGTCGCGGCGGTCCACTATCGCGACGCGGCGGCCCAGCTTGGCCGCGGCGATGGCCGCCTTCTGTCCACTCGGTCCGGAGCCCAGCACCAGCAGGTCGTAGTCATACACGAGCGCCAGCCTGGCAGGGTCTCGCAACCGGTGCCAGCCGAGGCGCCCCCACGAAAGCTGATCACTGCCGTAGGGTGCGCTGATGCGCCGCCCCGTAACCCTGATCATGCTCCTCGGACCGCTGCTCGTCGCCGGGTGCACCACGACCCCCGCCGCCCCGGCCGCGACGCCCTCCGCCTCCACCCCGCCGAGCCCGACCGCGCCCGCCGTCGACTACGCCGCCTGGCAGGCGGGGCGGTCGACGCCGGTGGCCGACCCGGTCTATCCGGCCCGGGGCACCGACGCGCTGGACGTCCTGCACTACGACCTCGCGCTGGAGTGGGCGCCGTCGACCACCACCCTCACCGGCACCGCCACGCTGCGGATCCGGCCGGTGAAGGACGCGCCGAACCTGGTCCTCGACTTCATGCCCTACCAGGTCGACAGCGTCACGCTGGACGGCGCGACGGTTCCCGGCGCGGTGGCGAAGGAGAAGCTGACCGTGTCCGCCCCGGTGGTGGCCGACAAGCCGGTCACCCTGGTGGTCACCTACCACGGCCGGCCGAAGACGACCCCGATGCCCTCGCACCGCAAGGACACCGAGGCCCTGGGCCTCACCGTCACCAAGGAGGGCGGCCTCTGGACCATGCAGGAGCCGTTCGGGGCGTTCACCTGGTACCCGGCGAACGACCAGCCGTCGGACGAGGCGCTCTACGACATCCGGGTGACGGTGCCGGCGGGCTGGTCCGCGATCGCCGGCGGCACGCCCGCCGGTCAGTCCGGCACCACGTTCAGCTACCGCAGCACCGACCCGGTCGCGACGTACCTGACCACGCTCGCCGTGGGGAAGTACCAGAAGCTGACCGCGGCGGGGCCGCGCGGCGTGCCGCTGACCTACTGGTACCGCAAGGGCGCGGACGACAAGCTGCTGCCGTACCTGAAGAAGTCCCCGCAGTACCTGACGTGGCTGGAGAAGAAGTTCGGCCCGTACCCGTTCCCCTCCGGCGGCGTCGTGGTGGTGGACTCGGCGTCGGGCATGGAGACCCAGCAGATGATCACGATGGGCCGGAAGATCGAGAACACCGCGGCCCGCCGGGACCGCTGGGGCAGCGACCTGCTGCACGAGTACGCCCACCAGTGGTTCGGCAACTCGGTCACGCCCACCACCTGGCGGGACCTGTGGCTGAACGAGGGCTGGGCGACGTACATCCAGGACCTGTACACCAAGGAGACGCAGAAGCTCAGCGAGGCCAGCCTGGACCGGTACCTGCGCGAGGGTGACGCCGTCCTGCGCAAGAAGCTGGGCCCGCCCGGCCGGCCCGACCCGAAGCGGTTCGCCGAGGGCAACGTCTACCTGTGCCCGGCGGCGATGCTGCGCGAGATCCACCGGACGGTTGGCGACGCGGCGTTCTTCGCGCTGGCCCGCGCCTGGGTCCAGGAGCAGCGCAACACGCCGCAGGACCGGGCCTCGTTCATCGCCTTCGTCAACAAGCAGACCGGCCGGGACTTCACCGCGCTGATCAACGCCTGGCTGGACTCGCCGACCACACCGAAGAAGATCACCCCGAAGAAGATCGCCTGACCCGGCGCGGGGCCCCGCCCGTCCGGCGGGGCCCCGCGGCGCGTCTCAGCGGCCCTGGAGCGAGCGGACGTTGTCGCCGAACGTCCAGCCCTTCGACCCGTCCCAGTTGACCGACCAGGTCATCAGGCCCTTGAGGCGTCCCTGGTAGGTGTTCCACGCCTGGGCCACCAGTGCCGGGCTCATGTAGCCGCCGCCGGCGCCGACCTGCGCGGGCAGCCCGGGGACCTGCCGGTCGAGCGGTACGCGGACGGTGGTGCCCTGCACGACCAGGCCGGCGTCGAGGCAGTTGGTCTGCGCGACGAAACCGGCCACCGTGCCGGCCGGGTACGAGTCACCGGCGCAGCCGTACATCGAGCCGTTGTAGTACTGCATGTTCAGCCACCACAGCCGCCCGTTGTCGGCGTACTTCTTGACGATCGGCAGGTACGCGCCCCAGATCGAGCCGTAGGTGACGCTGCCGCCGGTGACGTACGCGGTCTCCGGCGCCATGGTGAGCCCGAAGCCGGCCGGCATCTGGGCCAGCACCCCGTCGATGATCCGGATCAGGTTGGCCTGCGAGGGGGAGAGCTGGTTGATGTTCCCGCTGCCGGTCAGGCCGGTCTCGATGTCGATGTCGATGCCGTCGAAGTTGTGCCGCTTGAGGATCGGCACGACTGTGGCGACGAACCGGTCGGCGACCGCGCTCGAGCTGAGGTCGATCCCGGCGGTGGCGCCGCCGATGGACAGCAGCACGGTCAGCCCGGCGGCCTTGGCCTGGCACACCTGCGCGGGTGTGGGCACCTTGACACCGGCGTCCATGCCGTCCTCCCAGAGCACCGTGCCGTCGGCGCGGATGACCGGGAACGCGGCGGTCACCACGTTGTAGCCGTGCCCGGTGATCCGGGAGTCGGTGACCGGGATCCAGCCGAGCCCGGGGTGCACGCCGTTCGCGGCGCCGTCCCAGTTCTCCCAGTAGCCCTGGAGCACCTTCCCGGTCGGCCGGGACCGCAGCTCGCAGGTGTCCCCGCCCGGCGTGGTCGGGCTGGACGACACAGTGGGCGTGGGGGTCGGCGTCCGCGTGGGGGAGGCCGTCGGGGAGGCGGAAGGGGAAGGTGACGGCGGCCGGGTGGTGGGGCTCGGCGACGGCGTGCCGCCGGTGCAGGCGCCGAGGTCGGTCCAGAGCGCCGGTACGGCGGCCGGGGTCCAGCCCGCCCCGGCGGGCGGGGTGTGCGTGACGAGCGCCTGGTAGAGCCGGCCGCCGTAGGTCACCCGGCTGCCGGCGGTCCAGGTGACGCCCTCGGCCCAGGCCGGCGCGTCGCAGGCGACGAGCGTGCCGGCGGCGCCGGTCGGCGTGGCGGCGGTGGCGGGCAGGGCGGCGGCGGTGGCGGTGGCGGCGAGCAGCGCGACGCCACCGAGCAGTGCGGTCATCCCACGTCCGAGTCGCATGACATACCTCCTCATCGATGCGCCGGAGGTTATCAGTTAACTTTGTTAAGTGTAAATGCGGCGTACGCTGTCACCGCTTGGTTCACGGCGTGAACGCAGGTCGCCGCGAGCGGCCGGGAAGGACGGCGGCGGACGTGGACGCCAGACGCACCACGGTGCGCGACATGCGCCGGGCCAACCGGTCGGTCCTGCTGACCCGGATCTGGCTGGACGGCCCACTCAGCCGGCACGAACTGGGCCGGTCCACCGCGCTGAGCCTGGCCAGCGTCAGCAACCTGGTCGGCGAGATGATCAACGAGGGCCTGGTCGAGGAGGCCGGCTCGGTCGAGTCCGACGGCGGCCGCCCCCGCGTGCTGCTGCGCGTCGCGCCCGGCTACGGCTACCTCGTCGGCGCCGACGTCGGCGAGACCCGCGTCCAGGTGGAGTTGTTCGACCTGAGCATGACCGCGCTGGCCAAGGCGGAGTACCCGATCACCGCGGCCGATCCCGACCCCGGCCGGGTCGCCGCTCACCTGCGGCACGGCCTCGCCGCCGTCACCGAGCAGGCGGGCGTCGACCCGGCCGCCGTGCTCGGCTTCGGCGTCGCCGTCGCCGGCACCGTCGAGCGCACCGCCGACGCCGTGGTGCACGCCCAGACGCTCGGCTGGGACGGCGTCCCGCTCGGCGCGATGCTGCGCGCCGGCACCGACGTGCCGGTGCACGTGGACAACGGCGCGAAGACGCTCGGCCAGGCCGAGATGTGGTTCGGCGCCGGCCGCGGCGTCCGGCACGCGGTGGTCGCCCTGGTCGGCTCCGGCGTCGGCGCGAGCGTGGTCGCCGACGGCGTCGGCTACCGCGGCGCGCACAGCAGCGCCGGGGAGTGGGGCCACACCACCATCGTGTACGGGGGCCGCCGCTGCCGCTGCGGCAATCTCGGCTGCCTGGAGGCGTACGTCGGCGCGGAGGCGGTGCTGGACCGGTTCCGCCAGGCCAACCGGGGCCGCCCGGCGCCGGGCGCGGACGAGGAGACCGCCTTCGGTGAGCTGCTGCGCTCCACCGGCCGCACCGCCGCGAGGGTGGTCGACGAGACGGTCGGCTACCTGGGCGCCGGGGTGGCGAACCTGGTCAACCTGTTCAACCCGGAACGGGTGGTGCTCGGCGGCTGGGCCGGGCTGGCCCTGGGCGAACGGCACCTGCCCGCGATCCGCGAGGCGACCGCGCGGCACGCGCTGCGCCAGCCGTACGCGCAGACCTCGATCGAGCTGTGCCGGCTCGGACCGGACGCGGTCGCGATGGGCGCGGCCACCCTGCCGATGACCCGGCTGCTGCGCGACGGCGGCGTGCCCCGCGACCCGGCCACCCGCCCGGGCCCGGTGTGGGGGCCGGGCCGCCGTCACTGACCGGCCCGGCCCCACGCGGGCGTCAGCGCTGTCCGCGTACCCGCCGCACGGTGTCCCGGTACCACAGCGCGCTGCGCTTGGGGGTGCGGCGCTGCGTGTCGTAGTCCACCCGGACGATGCCGAACCGCTTGTCGTAGCCGTACGCCCACTCGAAGTTGTCCAGCAGCGACCAGGCGAAGTAGCCGCGCACGTCCGCGCCGGCGGCCCGGGCCCGGGCCACCGCCCGCAGGTGCTCGGTGAGGTAGCCGACCCGGTCGTCGTCGTTCACGAACCCGTCGGCGTCCGGCTTGTCGTCGAACGCGGCGCCGTTCTCGGTGATCACCATGGGCGTGCCCGGGTAGTCGCGGTGCAGCCGCACCAGCAGGTCGGTGAAGGACTCCGGCACGATCTCCCAGTCCATCGCGGTACGCGGCAGGTCGCGGCGGACCACCCGGCGTACCGGCCTGCCGTCGTCGTCGCGGTCGCGGCCCTGCTCGTCCACCCCGGAGTGCAGCTGCCCGAAGTAGTAGTTGACCCCGAGCACGTCGATCGGGGTGGCGATGACCTCCAGATCACCGTCCTGCACCGGGATCCGCACCCCCTCGGCGGCCAGGTCGGCCACCACGTCCTGCGGGTACTCCCCGCGCAGCACCGGGTCGAGATAGAGCCGGTTGGCCAGCCCGTCGGCGGCCCGCGCCGCGTCCCGGTCCGCCGCGCTGCCGGTCTCCGGGTCGGCCGTGGACAGGTTCAGCGTCAGGCCCAGCTCGATCGGGGACCGGGCCGCCTCCCGCAGCCGCCGCGTCGCCAGTCCGTGCCCGAGCAGCAGGTGGTGCGCCGCGGCGATGCCGTCGCCCAGGTTCCGCCGGCCCGGGGCGTGGTCGCCGTAGGCGTACCCGAGCATCGCCGAGCACCACGGCTCGTTGAGCGTGGTCCAGGTGCGGACCCGGTCGCCGAGCGCGGCGAAGACCAGCTCCGCGTAGTCGGCGAACCGGTACGCGGTGTCCCGGTCCGGCCAGCCGCCCGCGTCCTCGAGCTCCTGCGGCAGGTCCCAGTGGTACAGCGTCACCCACGGCTCGACGCCCCGGCCGAGCAGCTCGTCCACCAGCCGGTCGTAGAACGCCAGCCCGGCCACGTTGGCCGGACCACGCCCGCCCGGCTGCACCCGCGGCCAGGCCACCGAGAACCGGTACGTGTCCAGCCCCAGGTCCGCGATGAGTGCGACGTCCTGCGGCATCCGGTGGTAGTGGTCGCACGCCACGTCGCCGTTGTCACCGTTCGCGACAGCGCCCGGCACCCGGCAGAACGTGTCCCAGATGGACGGGGTGCGGCCGTCCTCGGCCACCGCGCCCTCGATCTGGTACGACGACGTCGCCACCCCCCACCGGAAGGCCGGCGGCAGCGTGTCGATCGGGTCCGGACCGGCCACTGGTGACGGGCGGGTGAGGTCGGTGTCCATGTCCATGGTTCTCCTCGCGGGTAGCGGGTGGTGGTGTCGGACGGGTCAGCGGGACAGGGGCGCGACGGCCGGGTGCAGCCGGCACGCGACGGCCCGCGCCGGGTCGTCGACGCGCGGCGCGCCGAGCACCGGCACCTGCTCGTCGCACCCGTCGAACGCCTTCGGGCAGCGGGGGTGGAACGCGCAGCCGGACGGCATCGCGCGCAGGTCCGGTGGGGAGCCGGGGATGCCGGTCAGCTCGCGGCGGGGACCGTGCAGCGCCGGGAACGAGTGCAGCAACCCCTCGGTGTACGGGTGCAGCGGCTCCCGGTACAGCCGGGCGGCGGGCGCCTCCTCGACGATCCGGCCGCCGTACATGATCGCGATCCGGTCGGAGAACTCGACCAGCAGCGACAGGTCGTGCGTGATGAACAGCACCGCGAAGCCGAGGCGTTCGCGCAGCTCGGCGAGCTGGCCGAGGATCTGCCGCTGCATCACCACGTCCAGCGCGGTGGTCGGCTCGTCCATGATGACCACCTGCGGTTCCAGCGCCAGCGCCATCGCGATCATGACCCGTTGCCGCATGCCGCCGGAGAGCTGGTGCGGGTAGCTGTCCAGCCGGTCGGCGGAGATGCCGACCAGGCGCAGCAGATCCTTCGCCCGGGCCAGCCGGCTCGCCGCCGTGCTCTTCGGCTCGTGCGCCCGGATCACGTCGAGGAGCTGGGTGGAGACCTTGTGCACCGGGTTGAGCGAGTTCATCGCGCCCTGGAACACGATCGACGTCTCCGCCCACCGGAACTCGCGCAGCTTCGCCGGGCTGAGCGTGAGCACGTCGACCGGCGGGCCGTCGGCCGGGTGGTAGATCACCTGACCGCCGCTGACCACGCCGGGCGGGGGCAGCAGCCGGGTCAGCCCGTACGCCAGCGTGGACTTGCCGCTGCCGCTCTCCCCGGCCAGGCCGAGCACCTCACCGCGGTGCAGCGTCAGGTCGACGTCGCGGACCGCGCGGACCGCGTCCGCTCCGACGCCGTAGTCGACGCACAGGCCGCGGATCTCCAGCACCTGGTCGCTCATGAGGTCGCGTCCTCTCGGATGGGGTCGGCCGGCCGCTGCATCGGGACCGGCGCCGGGTTCGGCGCGAGGACCGGGGTGAACCCGACGCGCATCGCGACCGCGCGGCCGTCGGCGGTGCGGATCCGGGTCCGGCCGCCGGTCCGCAGCCGGGGGCTGACGAACTCGTCGATGCCGAAGTTGATCAGCGCCAGCGCGGTGCCGAGCAGCGCGATGGCCAGGCCGGCCGGGACGAACCACCACCAGGCGCCCTGCGCCAGCGCCTGCTGCCCCTGCGCCCAGAACAGGATGGTGCCCCAGTTCCACGACGTCACCGACGAGACGCCGATGAACGCCAGGGTGATCTCCGACATCACCGCGAAGATGACGGTGCCGACGAAGCCGGAGGCGATGATCGCGGTCAGGTTGGGCAGGATCTCGAACCCGATGATCCGCCAGGTCCGCTCGCCGGTGGCCCGTGCGGCCTCGACGTAGTCGCGGCGGCGCAACGACAGCGTCTGGGCGCGCAGCACCCGGGCGCCCCACGCCCACGACGTGAGGCCGATGATGAGCGCCACGAGCGTGTCGCTGGCCTGGTCGACCAGGGACGTGACGATGATGATCAGCGGCAGCGCCGGGATCACCAGGAACACGTTCGACACCGCCGACAGGCCCTCGTCCGCCGCGCCGCCCAGGTAGCCGGCGGTCACGCCGATCAGGATGGACAGGATCGTGGCGAGCACGCCGGCGATCAGGCCCACCACCATCACGCTGCGCGCGCCGACCAGGATCTGGCTGAAGATGTCCTGCCCGAGGTGGGTGGTGCCGAACCAGTGCCGGGCCGAGGGCGCCTGGAGCACGTCGGCGCTGCGCGCGTCCGGGTCGTACGGCGCGATCCACGGCCCGATCACGGCCAGGAGCACGTACACCCCGAGGACGGCCAGGCCGGTCGCGGCCTTGGCGTTGGCGACGAAGCGGAACCGGCGGCGGCGGGCCCGGGCCGACGGCTGCGCCATCGCCCCCTGGCCGGGGATGACCTGCTCGATGCTGGACGGGGAGAGTGTCATCGCTCAGCTCTTTCGGGTCCGCGGGTCGAGGAGCAGGTACGCCACGTCGGCGAGCAGGTTCGCCACCAGCACCGAGATCGTGATGATCAGGAAGATGCCCTGCATCAGCGGGTAGTCCTTCGCGCCGACGGCCTGGAAGAGCTGGAACCCCAGACCCGGGTACGAGAAGACGATCTCCACGAGCAGCGTGCCGCCGACGATGAAGCCCAGCGACAGCGCGAACCCGGACACGTTGGGCAGCAGCGCGTTGCGCGCGGCGTAGCTGAGGGCCACCCGGCGCTCGGACAGCCCCTTGGCGTGCGCCACCGTGATGTAGTCCTCGCTGGCGACGGTGACCATCATGTTGCGCATGCTGAGGATCCAGCCGCTCATCGACGACACCAGGATCGTGGCGGCGGGCAGGATGCTGTGCTGGAGCGCGCTCGGGATGAAGTACGCGTCGAACGCCGGCACCAGACCCGGCTCGTAGCCGCCGGAGGACGGGAAGAAGCTGCCGGGCCCGGCGAACAGCGCGATCGCGACCAGGCCCAGCCAGAAGTACGGGATCGAGGAGAGGAACGTGGTGGCGGGCAGCAGCCCGTCGATCCACGAGCCGCGCCGCCAGCCCGCGCCCACGCCGAGCGCGGTGCCGAGCAGGAAGCTGACGATCGTGGTGACGCCGACCAGGCCGACGGTCCACGGCAGGCTGTTCCCGATCACCTCGGACACCGGCGCGGGGAAGAACGTGAACGACAGGCCCAGGTCGCCGCGCAGGAGTTGCCCCCAGTAGGCGACGTACTGCTCCCACAGCGAGCGGTCGGAGTCCAGCCCGAACAGCACCCGCAGCGACGCGACCGCGTCGGCGCTGATCCGGCCCTGGTTGCGGGAGATCAGCGACTGGACCGGGTCGCCCGGCACCATCCGCGGGATGAAGAAGTTGAGCGTGATCGCCGCCCAGGCGGTGAACAGGTAGAAGGCCACGCGTTGCAGCAGGAACCTCATCGGGCCGCCTCCGTCCCGGCCTGCTCCGCCCGCTCTGTCGTCTGCGCCCGCTCTGTCGTCTGCGCCCGCGCTGTCGTCTGTGCCCGCGCTGTCTTCTGCGTCTGCTCCGCTTCTTGCGCGGCGACGGTGTCCGCGTCGTACAGCCAGCACGCCGCCCAGTGCCCGGGCGCGTCGTCGACCGGGATCGGCGGCGGCAGGTCGGTGGCGCAGCGCGGCATCGCCGCCGGGCAGCGCGGGTGGAACCGGCAGCCGGCCGGCGGGCGGATCAGGCTGGGCGGCTCGCCGTGACCCCGCTCGCCCGCCGCCGCGCCGTCGCCGCCCGCGCCGGTGATCCGCTCCGGGTCCGGCGCCGACTCGATCAGCAACCGGGTGTACGGGTGAGCCGGGCGCTGGGTGACCGTCTCGCTGTCGCCGCCCTCGACCATCCGCCCGGCGTACATGACGATCGTCTCGTCGGCGAAGTAGCGGGCCGAGGCGATGTCGTGGGTGATGTAGAGGATCGCCAGGTCGAGCCGGTCCTTGAGGTCCTGGAGCAGGTTGAGCACGCCGAGGCGGATCGACACGTCGAGCATGGACACCGGCTCGTCGGCGAGCAGCACCTCGGGGTCGGCGCCGAGCGCCCGCGCGATCGCCACCCGCTGGCGCTGCCCGCCGGACAACTCGTGCGGGAACGCGTCGAGGTAGCGCTCCGGCGGGGTGAGCGCGACCCGGCTCAGCAGGTCGGCCAGCGCCTTGTCCAGCCCGTCCGGCCCGGTCCCGGCGTTGCCGTGGATGCGCAGCGACCGGGTCAGGTGGTAGCGGACGGTGTGCACCGGGTTCAGCGAGGCGAACGGGTCCTGCAGGATCAACTGCACCCGGCGCACGTACGCCCGGAACCGGCGCCCGCCGCGTACCCGGGTCGATCGGCCGTGCAGCCGGATGTCGCCGCCGGTGCGCGGGTAGAGCTGGGCCAGCAGCCGGGCGACCGTGGACTTGCCCGAGCCGGACTCACCGACCAGCGCTGTCACCCGGCCACGGCGCAGCGCGATCGTTACGTCGTCGACGGCGTGCACCACCGCCGGGGTGCGGGTGAGGAGGTCACGCAGCCGCCGGCGGACGGGGAAGTGCTTGGTCAGGCCGACGGCCTCCAGCACCACCTCGTCGGCCGGCGCCGGTGCGCTCTCGGTCAACGTCATGCCGAATTCCTGTCTGGGGTTGCCGGTAGCGAGGGGCGGGCGCCGCCGGCCCGGCCGGGCGATCGTGGCCGGGCCGGCGGCGCCGGGTCAGCCGTTGGCCGGCTTGAGGTGCAGCACCACGTCCACCGCGTTGGGCTGGGTGGGCTGGAGCGCGCCGTACGGGTTCGAGTCGTCCGGCCAGCCGGTCCAGTTCTTCGTGCTGTACGCGCCGCCGATGTTGTCCGCGCCCACCGGGATCATCGGCATCTGCTCGACGAAGATCTTCTGCAGGGTGCCCAGGGCGGTGGTGCGGGTGGCGTCGTCGGTGGCGTTGGCGTACGACACCAGCGCGTCGGTCGCCTCCTTGCTCTGGAACCGGCCGAAGTTACCGGCGGGCGAGGCGGTGCCGACCGGCTTGAGCACCCGGCCGTCCATGATGGTCCGGTAGATGTCGTACGGCGTGGCGCCGCTCTCGGTCCACCGGAACGTGGCCTCGAAGTTGCCCTGCTCGACGTTGCGGAACCAGGCGTCCTGGTTGGCCTTGTCGACGGTGGCCGCGATGCCGATCTTCGCCAGGTTGCCCTTCACGATCTCCAGGCTGGTCTGGTAGTCGGACCAGCCGGCCGGGTCGGTGAGCCGGATCGTGACCGGCTTGCCGCTGCGGTCCTTCAGCGTGTTGCCGTCGAGCTTGTAGCCGGCGCCGGTGAGCAACGCCTTGGCGCCCTCGACGTCGACCTTGTGCTCCTGGCCCTTGTACTCGGGCGCGATGAACGAGTCACCGGCCGGGCTGGGCAGGCCGGTCACGCTCTTGACCTCGGGGTGGAAGTAGCCGGCCTCGGCGGTGGTGAAGATGTCCGCCCGGTCGATGACCATGTTCATCGCCTTGCGCAGCGTCGGGTCGTCGAACGGCTTCTTCGTGGTGTTCAGGTAGAGGCCGTGGATGCCCAGCACCGGCGGTGCCCACATCTTGTGGTTCTTCTGGTCCTTGGCCACGAACACGGTCTGGTAGTTCGGGATGAAGACGAAACTCCACTCCGACTCGCCGTTCGCCAGCGCGGTGGTCTGCGCGCTGTTGTCGGTGTACGAGGTGTACCGCAGCTCCTTGACCTTCGGCGCGTCCTGCCAGTAGCCGCTGTCGCGGACCGCGAGGGTCATGCTCGCCGGGGTGAACGACTTCAGCGTGTACGGGCCGCTGCCGACCGGCTGCTTCACCGGGTCGGTCGCCGGGTCGGCGATCTTCTCCCACAGGTGCTTCGGCACGATCGGCACCCGCCACAGCACCTTCTGCTGGTTGACGAACTGCGGGCTGGCCATCGAGATGGTGACCTCGTTGCCGCTCGCGGTGGCGTCGGTGTACGGCACGCCCTGGTCGTTGAGGGCCGGGAACTTCTTCACCAGGTTGTAGGTGAAGGCGACGTCCTCGGCGGTGACCTTCTGCCCGTCGGACCAGGTGGCGTTCTCCCGGATGGTCACCTTGACCGTCTTGTAGTCGGCCGACCACTCGGCCTTGGTGGCCAGCCACGGCTTGAACGGCTCGGCCGGCTTGACCGGGTTCCACATCATCAGCGGCTCGTAGATCTGCCACCGGTAGCCGAGCGACGCGGCGGCCGAGGTGGTGAGGAACGGGTTGTTGTTCTCCGCCTGCGGGCCGTTGGGCATGCCGACGTTCAGCACGGTAGCGGCCTGGCCGCTCTTCTTGTTCGCGTTCGGACTGTCGCCGCAGGCGGCGGCGCCGGTGACCATCGCGCCGGCCAGCGCGAGGGCGAGGAGTTGCCGTCTTCTCATGGAGGTCTCCCTCGGTGGTCCCGCATTCCTCGGGCGGGATGTGGTGGATGGAGGGTGTGCGGTGGTGCCACCGGCGGGCGGGCCCGCCGGTGTGGTCGCCGGGTGCGGCGGGACGGGGTCAGGTGACGCGGGCGCCCGTCGGCACCCGCGCGTGTCCGGTCGGGTTGCTGGTGTTCTCGCCTGCGCCCGTCGAGTCGCGGACGGTGAAGCCGGTGGGGATGACGGTCGGGGTGTCCGGCAGCGGGGTTCCGGTGAGGTGGCCGATGAGCAGGCGGGCGGCGGCCGTGCCCATCTCCCGCAGGGGCTGGCGCACGGAGCTCAGCGGCGGGTGGGTGTGCCCGGCCAGCGGCAGGTCGTCGAAGCCGACCACCGCCACGTCCTGCGGGACGCGCCGCCCGGCGTCGCGCAGCGCCTGCAACGCCCCGGCCGCCGACAGGTCGTTGTGGGCGAAGACGGCGTCGAACGGTACGCCGTCGGCGAGCAGCCGCCGCACCGCCGCGCGCCCGCACTCGAAGGTGAAGTCGCCCTCCACCACCCGGTCCGGCTCGATGGGTACGCCCGCGTCGGCGTAGGCGCCGGCGAACCCGGCGAGCCGTTCCCGGGTGCAGCCGAACTGACGCAGGCCGGTGATGACGAGCGGCCGCCGCCGGCCGAGCGCCAGCAGGTGCGTGGCGGCGGCCCGCGCGCCCTCCTCGTTCGTGGTCCGTACCGACGGGAAGCCGGGCTGGTGGCCCCGGTCGTCGATGAGGATGACCGGCAGGCCGCGCCGGTGCAGCTCGGTGATGTAGTCCAGCGTCCCCTCGGGTTCGACCACGAGCAGGCCGTCGAACGACTTGGCCGAGACCTGGGAGGCGAACCGGCGCATCGACTCGTCGCCGTGGGTGCAGGTGAACAGCAGCATGCCGTAGCCGGCCGCCTCGACCACGTCGGCCGCGCCCTGCAGGACCTCGCCCATCCAGGGCCAGGTCAGCGCCGGCACCAGCATCCCGACCACCCGGGTACGCCCCCGGGCCAGGCCCACCGCGCGGGCGCTCGGCACGTACCCGAGGTCGCTGATCACGGCGCGGACCCGGTCGGCGGTGCGCACGTGCACCTCGCCCTTGCCGTTGAGCACCCGGGAGACCGTCGTCTTGCTCACCCCGGCGCGGGTGGCGACGTCGGCGATGGTGATCGGCACGTGACGCTCCCGGGTCGCAGGGATGAGCGGGGTGTTTCGGAACCGGTTGCGGAAGCGGTTCCGTGGCAGTCAACCCAAGTGGCGCGGCTCACGTCAATCACAGACGGATAACGATGCACTGCTAAGTTCGAGCCATGAAAAAAGCATCCGGGCTGCGAGTCCGCCGATCACGGCGATGAGCAGGGTCGATGCCTTCCGGCCCGGCCCGCGTATCTCCGAAGTGGAGGTTCAGGGGCGGGCGTACACGTCGCCGGAGTTGGCCTCGTCCGGCAGCGCGCCCAGGTACGCGGCCACCTCGGCGGCCGGGCGCCAGCCGGGCAGCGCGAACTCCATCTCGTCGCCGACCGCCACCGTGAACCGGGTGAAGCCGAGCGCGGTGAGCCGGTCCAGGCAGCGCGCCGCCGCCACCCGGGCGATGGTGGTGAACTCGAACGACAACGCGGGGACCGGCCGGCTCAGCCCGGCCAGCACGGCGTCCTCGAAGCCCTCCACGTCGATCTTCACGAACGCCGGTACGCCGTACGCGCCCACGAGCGCGTCCAGCGTGGTGCCGGGCACCTCGATCTGCGCGTCCCAGGTCTCGCCGGCCCAGCCGGGCGCCCCGTCGGCGGCGCGGACGAACCCGGGGGAGGCGGTGGAGACCGTCGGGTTGGCCGAGTTGACGTGCAGCCGCACCGGCCCGGCGGTACGCCCGCACGCCGCCTCCACCACGGTCACCGCGTCGTCGCCCGCGTACACCTCGCGCAGCACCCGGGCGCACAGCGGCTGCGGCTCGACCGCCACCACTGTCGCGCCGAGACGGCGGAAGCTGCCCAGCCGGTCGCCCACGTGCGCGCCGACGTCGAAGACCAGGTCACCGGCGCGGACCAGCGGGGCGTAGAACGCGTCGAGGGCCGCGGCGCGGGCCGGGTCGCCGTGGTAGAACTCCAGCGACCGGCGCAGGCCGGACATCGCCGGGTCCGCCTTGAGCGTCTCGATCACTCCGTCCCGCACGCCTTCGACGCTAGCGAGCGCCGCGTTGGTACGAGCCGCATTCGCATCCTTCCCGCCGCCGAGGTTTGGGCGGTCACCCCATCCTCCTAGGATGCTCTAGGGGTGGTGAGGGCGGTCGCTCACGTGGCAACGCCGATTCCTCGCCGCGAACGGGGATCTGGCCGCCGCGAGACTGGCCCTCCCCGCGACGGCTGGGCCTCATCGCGGCTACGCCGCCGGCGTTCGCCGGTTCAGACGTGCGCCTTCGGGCTCGCGGTTGACGGCCCGCGAGATCTTGGTACGAGAAGGCCCTCGGAGGGGCCACTTCGTACCAAGATCTTCACTACCTCCCGCCGCGCGGGACACTGATCCCAGTTGCCGAGATCATGGCGGGTGTCTTCGGCCGCAACCGTCAAGTCGCCGCGTGACCGTGGTGGGAGTGGAACGCCATGGGTGTCAAAGACGGCCGGAGACACCCATGGCGTTCCAGTGGCCGGTCGATCCCCCGTGGCGGGGAAGGGTGGACGGCCGGGGCAGGGGATCGGCGGGCGGACGGTTGGTCCGTCAGCCGCGCCGACGGTCGGCCCGTCAGCCGCGCCGACGGTCGACGGTCAGCCGCGCCTGTTACCGGCGGGCAGCGGTGCCGGCCGACGGCCGTCAGCCGGCACGGTGAGGTGGGCGGCCCGCCGGTGCGGTTACGGGGTTTCGACGACCTCCTGGCCGAGCGGCCACAGCGCCGCCGGGACCAGCTTGAAGTTGGCCACCCCGAACGGGATGCCGATGATCGTCAGGCAGAGCGCGATGCCGGCGAGGATGTGCGACAGGGCCAGCCACCAGCCGGCCAGCACCAGCCAGAGCACGTTCGCCAGTCCGGAGGGGAGCCCGGCGCCCGGCTTCGACACGAGGGTGCGGCCGAACGGCCACAGCGAGTACGAGGCCAGCCGCAGCGAGGCGACGCCGAAGGGAATGGTGACGACGAGGACGAAGCAGATCAGGGCGGCGATGCCGTAGCCGAGGGCCAGGACGAAGCCGCCGCCGAAGACGAGCCACAACAGGTTCAGCAGAAAGCGGATCACCACTCCATGGTCGCTCGCGCGGGCAAGCCCGCCAACGCCGCCCGTGCGCGAGCAGCGCCGCCACCGACGAGACGACGCCGCCCGGTCCGCCAGGACCGTCGCCACTGGGAAGACATGCACCGTTCAGCAGCGCCCGCCACGTCGCGGCCGACACCGCCCAGCGCCGGCCGCGCCGCCACCACGTAGACCGACGTCGCTCAGCGCGTCAACAGCGCCGCCACCACGTAGACCGACGTCGCTCAGCGCGTCAACAGCGCCGCCACCACGTAGACCGACGTCGCTCAGCGCGTCAACAGCGCCGCCACCACGTAGACCGACGTCGCTCAGCGCGTCAACAGCGCCGCCACCACGTAGACCGACGTCGCTCAGCGCGTCAACAGCGCCGCCACCACGTAGACCGACGTCGCTCAGCGCGTCAACAGCGCCGCCACCACGTGCGCCGTCGCCGGATGCGCGGCGACCAGCACCGGCGCCGCCTCGTCCGGTGCAGTGCCGTCGTCGTCGACCGGCTGCCATTCGCCGGTGCAGCCCAGCAGCGCGGCCACCGCGTCGACCGCCTCCGGATGGGCCACCAGCAGACCGTGTACCGGACCCGTCGCCGCGGCCGCCGCGGGTGCGCTGGACGGGGCGGGCCCGGCGGCCCACGGTGGTGTCCAGGCGTCAAGGGCCGCCAGCGTGGCGGGGAACGTGCGTTCCGCCTCCCGGACCAGCAGCGGCACCAGCTCCGGGCCGTGCTCGCGCAGCGTGGTGATCAGCGTCGGCAGCCAGGGCAGCAGCACCGGGTCGGGCAGCCCGGCGAACGCGGCGGACATGGTCTCGACCACGAACGGCGCGAGCCCGGGCACCGGTTCGAGCGCGTGCACGAAGCCGGACAGGTACTGCGGGAACGCGGGCACCACGAGCGGGTTGGCCAACAGCTCGGCGCACTGGTCGCGCAGCCGCGCCAGGGGCAGCAGGCCGAGCTGGTGCCGGGCGGCCCAGAGCAGCGCCAGTTTGGCGGGCGCCTCCGGGTGGGCCTGCGCGACCGCCAGTTCGAGCTGGGAACGGTCGCAGCCCAGCGACAGCGCCAGGCTCTCCATGCTGAACAGGAAGCCGAGCATCGCGCCGACCTGCCGGACGCCGGTGGCCTCGTCGACGAACGCGGTGGGCAGCAGCGTGCAGTAGTGGGCGTACCCGGTGGTGACGAACGCCCGGCACCACGCGGGCAGCGCCGGCGCGGTGGTGCGGTGGTGAGCGAGCAGCCGGCGGATGCGGCGCAGCACCTCCGGCGCGTCGTCCACAGTGCGTTCGGCGGCGAGCAGCTCCACCGCCCGCGCGCCGAGTTCGTCGACCAGTCGGGGGCTGTCCAGCAGGCGGATGGCGTCCTCCACGGCGGCCAGCGCGCGGGCGGCGGTCGCGTCCGGGCCGCGTACCGCCCGGCGTAACCGCTGTTCCAGCACCTGCTCGACGGTGACGCCCTCGTATCCCAGCTCGATGAGCGCGCGCTGGTTGCGGCCGAGCGCGAGATCCCAGCTCTCCTGCTCGGAGCGGTGACCGAGGCGGCGCTCGCCCATGATCGGGCGGACCGCGTCGGCGGGCAGCAGGTGCCGCAGCATCCACAGCAGGTCGGAGCAGGACGCAAGCGCCGGGTCGGCGCGCAGGTCGAGCAGCGCCCGCTGGACGGTACGCCGTTCCAGGTCGAGGCCGAGTGGGCGGAGCCGGTCGAGGACGTCGCGGGCCAGCGGCGGCAGTGAGTCGTAGCCGACCTGGCCGACGCGGTCGCCGCCGAGCAGGATCTCGCAGAGCCGGCGGACGTCGCGCCGGCCGGGCACCACGTCCTTCTCGATGCAGGTGACAGCGGCGTCGGCGAAGTCGTACGGCGTGGGCCGGGCGCGGTTGCGCAGGTTCGCCAGCAGGATCGACGTCTCGAACACCGCGATCGCGTCGGCGGTGCTGGCGAGGTAGCCGTTGCGGCGGGCCAGCCGGACGATGTCGACGCACCAGCCGCGCAGCTCGGCCTCGTCCAGTTCGCCGAGGACGGGCGGGGCGGCGAGGAATCCGCTGAGCCGGTCGGTGGCCGGGCCGGCCGGGGCCGGTGCGGCGGCGCGGGAGCGGCGGCCCTTCTTCTCGGTACGCTGCCCGGCCAGCCGGTACGGAGTGAGCCGGGTGCGGGTGAGCGCTGCCGTCCAGTTGGCGGCGGCGATGGACACGGTGCCCGGGGCCAGGCCGAACTGCGCCTCGATGGCCGAGTGGCTGGACGGGATGAGGCCGTAGCGCCAGCGGGTGCTGGTGCGCGGGCTGATCGGGAAGTCCGGGGCGGTCGAGTCGAGGCCGAACTGTTCGACCCGGCTGGCGGCGTGGAAGGCGCCGCAGACGTAGAGGCAGTCGGCCGGGTCGGCGCCCGTGGCGGTCAGGTGCTGCCGCATCCGGGTCCACATGTACCGTTCGCGGTCCTCGTCGCGTTCGTCGCGGGCGGACCGGGACGGGCGCAGCCGCCGGAACAGGCTGCCGATCAGCACCATGACCTGCCGGTAGGTGTCGTGGTCGGCGTCGGCGAGCGGCCGTTCGACGTACTGGTCCCACCATTCCGACCAGTGGCGCACCTTGCCGTGGTGCAGCAGGTGGGCCTCCAGTTCGGCGAACCGGGGGCGCAGGTCGCCGATCTCCACGCCGACCGCGTCGCCGTGCAGTCCCGCGTCCTCGTCCGAGGTCGGAGCGTCGGAGCTCCGCTCGGGGCCGGTGTCGTCACGGTGGGTCCACTGGAAGACGTGGTCGGTGGAGCGGTCCACGAGCACCAGCTCCACGCCGGGGGTGTCCAGGGCGTACGCGATGGCCTGGTATTCGGCGGACGCCTCGGTGATCGGCGCGACCACGCTCAGCGGGCTCCACTCGGCGGGGAAGCCGTCGAGTTCGGTGGCGAACGCCTGCACCGCGACCGGCAGGCGGCAGTTGCGCAGCTCGTCGAGCAGCGGGCGCAGGTCCTCGCACAGCTCCAGGTAGATCACCTTGGGTGGCCGGGCGCGCAGCCGTCGCGCCATGGCCAGCGCCGACGCGGGGGAGTGGTGGCAGACCGGGAAGATCTCCAGCCGTTCGCGCAGCGCCCGGTCGACGTCGTCGACCATCCCGGCGAGGATGCCGGCGAGCGCGTCCGGGGAGCCGGCGAACGCGGCGGCGGCGTCGGTGAGCTGCTCGCGCAGCGGTCCGAACAGGCCGGTGGGTGCGGGCGCGGTCATGACAGCGACGCGATCGCCTGGCGGCCGCCGTCGAGGAAGCCCTTCCAGTCGCCGCCGTCGGCCTTGGCGCGGGGTTCGACCACGCCGTGCAGGTACTTGTTGAGGATGGCCAGGTCCTCCGGGGCGCGGCGGGCCAGTGAGCCCATCAGCGAACCGGCGAGCGTCTGGGCGCGCAGGGTGCGGTCGCCGAAGAACTGGCTGTGCAGGATCGCGTCCTCCAGCACGCCGATCTGCTCGGCGGTGGACAGCGCCGACTCCAGCTTCTCGTCGTCGCTGGTGGCGGCGGACGCGGCGGCGCGCAGGTCGGCGAAGCTCTGGAGCAGGATGTCGAGCAGGGTGGGCGGCACGTCGAGTTCGATGCGGTGCCGGCGCAGCAGTTCCTCGGTGCGGAAGCGGACGATCTCGGCCTCGCTGCGCTTGTTGGTGACCACCGGGATGCGGACGAAGTTGAACCGCCGCTTCAGCGCGGAGGAGAGGTCGTTGACGCCCCGGTCGCGGCTGTTGGCGGTGGCGATGATCGAGAAGCCGGGCTTGGCGAAGACGATGTTGTCGTGGTCCAGCTCGGGGATGGAGACGTACTTCTCGGACAGGATCGAGATGAGCGCGTCCTGGACGTCGCTGGTGGAGCGGGTCAGCTCCTCGAACCGGCCGATCACGCCCTGCTCCATCGCGGTCATGATGGGGGAGGGGATCATCGAGTCGCGGGACTGGCCGCGGGCGATGACCATGGAGACGTTCCACGAGTACTTGATGTGGTCCTCGGTGGTGCCGGCGGTGCCCTGCACGACGAGCGTGGAGTTGCGGCAGATCGCGGCGGCGAGCAGCTCGGCGAGCCAGCTCTTGCCGGTGCCCGGGTCGCCGATGAGCAGCAGGCCGCGGTCGGAGGCGAGCGTGACGATGCTGCGTTCGACGAAGCTGCGGTCGCCGAACCACTTCTGCGGGATCTCCCGGTCGAGGCCGTCGGCGCGTTCGGAGCCGAGGACGAACAGGCGGACCATGCGGGGGCTCAGCCGCCAGGAGAACGGCTTCGGCCCGGTGTCGACGGATTCCAGGTAGGCCAGCTCGTCGGCGTACTTGGCCTCGGCGGGGGCGCGGAGCATGTCGGACATCAGGGGTGCTCTCCTAGGTGAGGAAGTTCTTCAGCTCGACGACGAGCTTGCGGATGTGGCCGGAGATGACGGGGGTGCCGAGGTCCTTGAAACGCTGCCGGAACCAGGGGTTGACGCTCTGGTGGCCGGAGCTGTTGACCGAGCCGACCGGGATGAACCTGACTCCGGAGCGGTGCACGGCCTCGATGCCGTCGAACAGCGGCTGGGACCTGTCGAACTCGTAGAAGTCGGAGATCCAGACCATGACCGTGTTGCGCGGCTCGACGATCTTGGGGCGGGCCAGGGCCATGGCGACCGGACCGTCGTTGCCGCCGCCGAGGTTGGTGCGCAGCAGCACCTCGAACGGGTCGTGCACCCACGGGGTGAGATCCAGCGCCCGGGTGTCGTACGCGATCAGGTGCACGTCCACCTTGGGCAGCCCGGCGAAGATCGAGGCGAGGATGGTGCAGTTGACCATAGAGTCGACCATCGAGCCGGACTGGTCGACCACCACGATCAGTCGCGACGGGGTGGTCCGCCGGGCCGTCTGCCGGTAGTAGAGCCGGTCGACGTAGAGGCGCTCGTCGTCCGGGCTCCAGTTGGTCAGGTTCTGCCAGATGGTGCGGTCCAGGTCGAGGTTGCGGTAGACCCGCTTCGGCGGTATCGACCTGTCGACGGTGCCGACCGTGGCCTGCGCGACCTGGGTGCGCAGCACCTCGGCGACCTGGTCGACGTACCGGCGGATCAGCGACTTGGCGTTTGCCAGCGCCACCCCGGACAGGTTGGACTTGTCCCGCAGGAGCTGCTCGATCAGCGACATGCTCGGGGTCAGCCGGGCGGCCAGCGCCGGGTCGGCGAGCACCTCGCGCAGCCGCATCCGGGCGACGAGGTCGCCTTCCAGCCCGGCGAGCGTGGCGCCCAGGCCGGTGCCCTCGCGGCGCAGCTCACCGGCCTGCGCCCCGCACGCCTGCTCGAACCAGCCGGCGTCGGCCTGCCAGCGGGCGAGCTGCCCGGCGCTGACCTCGCCGCCGCCGGTGGCGAAGACGTTGAGCAGCAGCTTGGACGCCAGCGCCGCGCGGCGTACCTCGGTCTCGGCCGGCTGGAACGGCCCGGCGGTGGTGTCGTCGCCGGGGGTGAGCAGGCCGCGCAGCTCGCCGGCCAGCGCCGGGAAGCGCTGGACGACGGTGTCGACGGAGACGGCCGGGTCGAGCAGCGCGGCCGGCAGGCCGAGGTCGTCGACGACGGCGACGCTCGCCGACTCCAGGCCGGGTTGCTCGTCGGGGCTGAACAGGCGGGCGAGCAGCCGCCAGTAGAGCACCTGGCGGCGGTTGGCGTGGGTCCGGTCGTCGGTCATCGGCGCAGCAACCGTCCCGCGCGTTCGCGCAGCACGGCCACGGCGTCGCCCGCCTTGGCCTCGGCCTTCGCCGTCTTCGGGTCGGTGACGCCGCACGCCCAGTCGCCGTTGTGCGCCTCGACGGTCTGCTTCCTGACGGTGGCCCGGACCGCGAGGGGTTGCAGCAGCCAGCGGCCGTCGTCCCAGCGGAGCAGGCCCAGGCAGGCGGTGGAGGCGGCGACGAGCGCCGGGGTGAGCGGACCGGCGGCGGGCAGCCGGCCGGTGGCCAGGTGCAGGGGCCGGCCGTCGAGGTCGAGCGCCGGGGCGCCGTCGTCGTCGCGGACGGTGTAGCCCTCGACCAGGACCGGTTCGGCGATCGCGGCGGGGTGGCGCAGCAGCGGCGCTGTCGCGGCGGCGGTGGCGCCGGCGAGCCGAACCCGGGCGGTGGCGAACGGGTCGGCCGGCTCGCCGAGCGTGGCCCGCTCCTCGGCCCAGCGCAGGTCCGCGCCGTGGGCGGTCAGGTCGGTGACGGTGATCGCCCGCCGTTGGGCCAGGGCGGTGAGCAGGATCGGGTACGCCTCCAGCAGCCGCCAGCCGGCCGGGCCGACGATGGTGGCGACCTTCGCCGCGACCACTGTGACCCGGACCAGCCGGACCGTGCCGCCGCCGGCCGGTTCGAGCAGCGCGTGCACCTGCGCCTGGAACGCGGTGTCATGTTCGTGCACGTCGACGCCGAGGGGCAGCAGCCGTCCGGAGACCGGCTCGCCGGGCGCGGTCTCGCCGTGCGCGCCGTGGCTGAGCAGGACGGCGCGGGTCCACAGGTCGGCCCACCGGCGGGCGGGCACCTGCGGCAGGGCCGCCACCGGCAGGGCGGCGCGCAGCTCGGCGGCGAGGCCGTCGAGCAGCACCGCGATGCGGCGCAGTGCCGGTTCGGCGAGCGCGGCCTCGACCGGCGCGGCGGCGCCGGACAGCAGTTCGTGGTCGGCGCCGCGCCAGCCGGCGAGTGCCAGCTCGTGCAGCCAGGCTCGTGCGCCGGCCAGGGCGGGGAGGGAGGCGGCCGGGGCGTCGGGCGCGGCGGCCCACGGGACGCGGGACCGGCCGAGCGCCGTGTCGAGGCGGTCGAGCAGGGCGTCGTGTGCGGCGCCGAGCAGCGCGCAGCGGGCCCCGGCGAGGGCGGCCAGGTGGTCCTCGGTGAGCGCGCCGGTGCGCACCGCGCCGGCCGCCTCGGTGACGCGGGCGGCCAGCGGGGTGCCGCCGACCGCGCCGGCCAGCGCGGCCCAGGCGGCGGCGGCCGGCTCGTCGAGGCGGGCCAGGCCGGCGGTGAGCGTGTCGTCGGCACCGTCGACGACGGCGAGCGTCTCGGCCAGCGCGGGGATCGCCCCGTCGTGGAGCTGCGTGAACTGCGCGGCGAGCATCAGCGCACCCCCGCGCCGGCCGGGAACCAGTGCAGCTCCGGCACCGCTGCCGTGTCGGCCGGGACCTCGAGGTAGGCCAGGTGGCGCAGGAAGCGGCTGAACACCACGGCGGCCGGGCCCGGCTCGTGCCGCGCGTCGGTGCGGGCCAGCAGGGCGGTGCCGCTGTCGACGCCGTCGCCCACGTCGACGCGCAGGTAACGGGCGACCTGCTCGGCGCCGTACTGGAGGACCGCCTCGTCGGCCAGCGCGTGCAGGTGCTTGCAGAGCATGCTGCCGCGCAGGCCGCCGCAGGGCCGGTTGTTGTTCGTGCTGCAGTTGACCGCGTGCGTGCCGGCGGTCACCGAGGAGACGTAGACCCGCTCCACGTCGGAGCCGCTGGACACCACCCCCTGCAACCGCCCGTCGGCCAGCTCCACGAAGGGCACCTTGGCCAGCTTGCGGGCCCGCGCCGGCGGCGCCACCCGCAGCACGCTGCGTCGTCGCCACGAGGCGTCCGTCGCCTCCGTCATCTTCCCGACCTCCCCGCCGGCCGGCCGCCGCCGGGCACGCCGGAACGCCGTCGCCGGCCGTGATCCGTGCCGCTGTGACGACAAGGATCATGGACCACGGGTACGACAGGACCGCCGTCGCGGGCGGCGCCGGGAATACCGCGCTGCCCGTCGGGTAGAGGAGGGCGTGATCGAGCCCGAGCCGTCGTGCCTGTGGCGCCCGGGCGGGCGGGTCGTGCCGTGACCCCCGTGGCTCCGGCGGCGCGCCGCGAGGTCCGGGAGGCGTACGAGCGGTTGCGCCGGTACTTCATCGTGGCCCTCCAGGCCGGCCTGGCCGCCGGTCTGGCCTGGTACGTGGCCAGCACGCTGCTCGAGAACCCGCAGCCGCTGTTCGCGCCGGCGGCAGCGGTGGGCACCATCGCCGCGGCGATCGGCAACCGGATCCGGCGCACCGCCGAGCTGCTCGGCGGCGTGATCCTCGGTGTCCTGGTCGGCGACCTGATCATCAAGCTGATCGGGGCGGGACCGGTGCAGACCGGCCTGGTGGTCGCGCTCGCCATCTCGCTGGCGGTGGTGATCCGGGGCAACGGCGCCGTGATGGTGCAGGCCGGCAGCACCGCGGTCCTGCTGGGCACGGTGGAGCCCAACGCGCCGGACCTGGCCGTGCCGCGTACGGCGAACGCGCTGGTGGGCGGCGGGGTGGCGGTGGTGGTGGCGCTGCTGCTGTTGCCGCTGAACCCGGTCCGGGTGGTGCACCGCGCGGCCTGGCCCACGCTGGACCTGTTCGCCAAGGAGCTGACCGCCACGGCGAAGGCGCTCGCCGCCCGGGACGCCGGGGAGGCCGAGGCGGCGCTGGGCCGGCTGGAGGCGGCCGAGGCCGAGCGGAAACAGACCACCGAGATCGTCGCGGCGGCCCGGGAGGTGACGGCGCTGTCGCCGTGGCGGTGGCGGCGCCGGGCGCAGTTGCGCCGCTACGAGAACGCCGCCGCCCACCTGGAGCTGGCGTACACCAACAGCCGCAACATGGTCCGCCGGGTGGTGGCATTGCTGGAGGCCGCGGAGCCGGTGCCCCCGGCCCTGCCGGCCGGTGTCGAGGCGTTCGGGCAGTCGCTGCGGCTGCTGCACCGTGACTTCCTGGCCGGGCGGCCGCCGGACATCGCCCGGGCGCGGGCGCGGGACGCCGCGCGGGAGGCCGGCCGGGCCCGTGCCGCCGGTCTCGGTTTCTCCGGCACGATCGTGGCGTCGCAGCTGTTCATCGTGGTCGGCGAGTTGCTGCAGGCATCAGGGATGATCAAGATCGAAGCGGATCGGATGGCCGGCGTCTGCGAGCATCGACCGGACTCCCGCCCGGACCCAAACGACCGTTAAGCTTCGACTGTGGGAATCGAGGAACTGTACCCCGCCGGGCGACTGACCGCGGCCCAGCGCGCCACCGCCGCGGCGGGCCTGGACGCGCTGCTGCTCACCCCGGGTTCCGACCTGCGCTACCTGACCGGCTACGACGCCCGCGAGGGGGAGCGGCTGACCTGCCTGGTCCTGCCCGCCGAGGGCGAGCCGACGCTGATCGTGCCGGTGCTGGAACGGCCGGACGCCGAGGCCGCGCCCGGCACCGGGTACCGGATCGTCGACCACGCCGACGGCACCGACCCGTGGCCGCTGGTGCGCGCGGCGCTCCCCGGCCCGGTCCGCGCCGTCGGGCTGGCCGACCGGATGTGGGCACAGCAGGTCCTCGCGCTGCGCGACACGCTGCCCGGCGCGGCCCAGCGGCTCGCCTCCGACGTGCTGCGGGAGATGCGGATCCGCAAGTCGCCGGCCGAGGTCGCCGCGCTGGCCGAGGCGGGCGCCGCGATCGACGCCGTGCACCTGCGGATGGGGGAGTGGCTGCGCCCCGGCCGCACCGAGCGGGAGGTCGCCGCCGACCTCGCCGCCGCGATCCGGGCCGCCGGGCACGCCGCCGTCGACTTCGTCATCGTCGCCGCGGGCCCGAACGGCGCGAGCCCGCACCACGGCACGTCGGACCGCCCGATCGGCGCGGGCGAGCCGGTGGTGGTCGACATCGGCGGCACCATGCCGTCGGGCTACCGCTCCGACTGCACCCGCACGTACGTCGCCGGCGGCCCCGCCCCCGCCGAGTTCGTGGACTACTACGCGGTGCTGCGGGAGGCGCAGCGCGCCGCGGTGGCCGCCGTCGCGCCGGGTGTGACCGCCGAGGCCCTCGACGCGGTCGCCCGCGACGTGATCGGCGCCGCCGGTTTCGGCGACGCCTTCCTGCACCGCACCGGCCACGGCATCGGCCTCGACGGCCACGAGGAGCCGTACGTGGTGACGGGCAACCCCCGGCCGCTCGAGGCCGGCATGGCTTTCTCGGTCGAACCCGGGATCTACCTCGCCGGGCGGCACGGAGCCCGGATCGAGGACATCGTCGTCTGCACGACGGACGGCGGGCAACGGCTCAACACCACCCCCACGGAGCTCATCGCGCTATGAACGTCGACCGGATCCTGCCCACCGACGAGGCCCACGACCTGCTGGACCTCGCCACCGAACTCGCCGACCGGGAGCTGGCCCCGGCCGCCGCCGGCTTCGAGGCCCGCGCCGAGTTCCCCCGGGAGGTGCTGCGCACCCTGGGCCGGGCCGGCCTGCTCGGCCTGCCGTACGCCGAGGAGCACGGCGGCGCCGCCCAGCCGTACGAGGTGTACCTCCAGGTGCTGGAGATCCTCGCCAGCCGGTGGCTCGCAGTGGCCGAGGCGGTCAGCGTGCACACGCTGTCCTGCTACCCGCTGGCCCAGTTCGGCACCGACGAGCAGCGCAAACTGCTGCCGGACATGATCGGCGGGGAGCTGCTCGGTGCGTACTGTCTCTCCGAGCCGCAGGGTGGTTCGGACGCGGCGGCCCTGACCACGCGGGCGGTGCGCGACGGCGACGCGTACGTGGTCACCGGCACCAAGGCGTGGATCACGCACGCCCGGGTGGCCGACTTCTACAACATCTTCTGCCGCACCGGCGGCCCCGGCCCGAAGGGCATCTCCTGCCTGCTGGCCGACCGGTCCACGCCGGGCATCCACCCGCAGGCCGCCGAACGCACCATGGGCCTGCACGCCTCGCCGATCGCGCAGATCGCCTTCGACGACGCCCGGGTGCCGGCGGATCGGCTGGTCGGCGGCGAGGGCGCCGGGTTCACCATCGCGATGTCCGCGCTGGACTCGGGCCGCCTGGGCATCGCCGCGTGCGCGGTGGGCCTGGCCCAGGGCGCGCTGGACTACGCGGTCGGCTATGCCCGGGAGCGCCGCCAGTTCGGCCGGGCGATCATCGACTTCCAGGGCCTCGGGTTCAACCTGGCCGACGCCGCCACCCAGATCTCCGCCGCGCGGGCGCTCACGCTGGCCGCCGCGCGGCTGCGCGACGCCGGACGCCCGTACTCGATCGAGGCGGCCAAGGCGAAGCTGTTCGCCACGGACGTGGCGATGCGGGTGACCACCGACGCGGTGCAGGTGCTCGGCGGCGCCGGGTACGTCGCCGACCACCCGGTCGAGCGGTACATGCGTGAGGCCAAGGTGCTCCAGATCGTCGAGGGCACCAACCAGATCCAGCGGCTGGTCATCTCCCGCGCGCTGGCGAAGGGCTAGCCTGTCGCGGTGACCTTCCCGCGGATCACCGCAGACCCCGACGTCATGGGGGGTGCGCCCTGCGTGCGGCAGTCGCGCATCCCCGTGGCCACCATGCTGGCCATGATGGCCGAGGGCATGTCCGTCACGGACATCCTCACCGACCTGCCGTTCCTGGACGAGGAGGACATGGCGGAGGTGCTGAACTACGCCGCGGACGCGGTGCGCGACCGGACGGCGCGCTGAGCGTCACCGCGGCGGGCCGGGTGCGGCGTGGGAGCGCTTTTCCGGCTAGGGTGCAGCGCGTGGAGGAGATCGACCGTGCCATCGTCGCCGCGCTGACCGGGGACGGTCGGCTGTCGTACACGGATCTGGCCGAGCGGGTGGGCCTGTCGGTGTCGGCCGTGCACCAGCGGGTCCGCCGGCTGGAGCAGCGCGGGGTGATCAAGGGGTACGCCGCGCGGGTGTCGTTCGAGGCGCTGGACCTGCCGCTGACCGCGTTCGTGGCGATCCGGCCGTTCGACCCGTCGCAGCCGGACGACGCGCCGGAGCGGCTGGCGCACCTGCCCGAGATCGACTCCTGCTACTCGGTCGCGGGGGAGGACTTCTACCTCCTGCTGGTGCGGGTGGCCGGTCCGGCCGACCTGGAGCGGGTGCTCCAGGAGATCCGTACCGCCGCGAACGTCACCACACGCACGACTGTGGTGCTGTCCACGCCGTACGAGAACCGGCCGCCGAAGATCAGTGGCGAGCTGACCGGTCGGGGGCGTCCGCGTCCGTCGGCGGAGCCGGCAGGTTCCACCGCCTGACCACCCGCCGGCCGTGTTCGTGACCGAGCACGCTGAGCGTGGCGGTGTCCAGCCGCAGCAGCGCGCCGGCCGAGGGCGGCAGCCCGATCCAGCGCGCCCCGAGCACCCGCAGGCTGTGCCCGTGCCCGACGAGCGCGACGTCGCCCTCCTCAAGCAGCGGCGAGACCCGGTCGAGCACGCGGTCCAGGCGGCTGCCCACCTGCTCCGGTGACTCCCCGCCGGGCCCGCCGTCGGTCCAGATCGTCCAGCCGGGCCGTTCGGCCTGGATGTCCGCGGTGGTGCGGCCCTCGTACTCGCCGTAGTGCCACTCGGCCAGGTCGGGCTCGATCGCGTCCACGGTGAGCCCGGCCAGGGCGGCGGTGCGGGTGGCCCGCTGCCGGGGGCTGGACAGGACCCGGGCGAAGCGCCGGCCGGCCAGCAGGGGAGCCAGGGCGCCCGCCTGCCGCTCGCCGTCGGGGGTCAGCTCCAGGTCGGTGTACGAGGTGTGCCGGTGCGCGGCGCTCCACGTGGTCTCGCCGTGCCGGATCAGCAGGATCTCGTTCACCGGCCCAGTCAACCACGGCGGGGCGGTGCCGGCCGGGCGGTCGAGCCTTCAACCTATTGTCCTAGGACGCCTTACGCGATGTACGCCGGTCAACGGCGTTTCACACGACGGTCACCGGGGACGCGACAAGGGCAAGGCGTAGCCGGACGAGGGAGGGCGACATGAGCTTCACCGACAAGGCGAAGAACAAGGCCCAGGAGATGAGCGGCATGGCCAAGGAGCGCATCGGCGACGTGACCGACAACGAGCGGTTGCGGGCCGAGGGTGCCACCGAGCAGAGCACGGCACGCGCCCGGCAGGCCGGGGAGCACGCCAAGCAGGCGGGCCGCGACGTCAAGGACGCCTTCGACAAGTGAGTACGCGAACGGCGGGCCACCTCTGCGAGAGGTGGCCCGCCGTCGTGTGTCCAGGGGCTGCGGTCAGTCGTCGCGGTGCGCGAGCCACCAGGCCTGGCCGGCCTCGGGCAGCGTGTCGATCGGGTCGTAGTAGGCGTAGCGCTTGTTCAGCGCCTCCAGGTCGGCCGACTCGATCGAGGTGCGGTAGTTCTTGGTCCAGTAGGAGATACCGCGCTCACGGTCGTAGTCGGTGAGCATGTGCACCCAGCGCTTGCCGACGAACGGCACGTCGCAGACGATCCGCGGGGTGGCGTAGCCGGGCAGGTAGCCCATGATGTCGTGCTGGAGCTGCTGGGCGTGCCCAACCGGGACGCGCCAGTGCTCGGCGTTGGGGATCATGTCGCACATGTAGAAGTAGTACGGCAGGATGCCCGCCTCGCCCTGGAGCGCGAAGCAGAGGTCGAGCAGGTCGGCGCTGGTGGCGTTGACGCCGCGCATGAGCACGCCCTGGTTGCGGACGTCGCGTACGCCGACGTCGAGCGCGGTCTGGGCGGCCTTGGCGACCAGCGGGGTCAGCGACTGGGCGTGGTTGACGTGGGTGTGGATGGCCAGGTTGACGCCGCGGCGGGCGGCGGTGCGGGCGACCCGTTCGAGGCCCTCGACCACGTCGGGCTGGAGCCAGTGCTGGGGCAGGCCCATGAGTGCCTTGGTGGCGAGCCGGATGTCGCGGATCGTCTCGATCTCCAGCAGGCGCATCAGGTAGGACTCGAGGTTGCGCCACGGCACGTTGGCGACGTCGCCGCCGGAGACGACCACGTCGCGTACGCCGGGGTGGGCCTTGAGGTACGTGATGTGGGCGTCGTAGCGGTCGACCGGCTTGAGGGTGAGCTTGAGCTTGTCGACGGCGGGGGTGGAGTTGCCGACGAGGTCCATGCGGGTGCAGTGCCCGCAGTACTGCGGGCAGGTGGAGAGCAGCTCGGCGAGGACCTTGGTGGGGTAGCGGTGGGTGAGGCCCTCGGCGACCCACATGTCGTGTTCGTGGAGGCTGTCGCGGCTGGCGTACGGGTGTGAGGGCCAGTCGGTGCGCCGGTCGGAGGCGACCGGGATCATGTAGCGGCGGATCGGGTCGGCGAGCAGCGCCTCGGTGCTCATCGGCTGATGCGGCACCATGGTGTTGAGCATCTGCGGCGGCACCAGCATGGACATGGTGGCCAGGGCCTTCTGGTCGGCCTCCAGGTCGGCGTAGAAGGTCTCGTCGACGGTGTCGCCGAGGACGGCGCGCAGCTGCTTGATGTTCTTGACGCAGTTGACCCGCTGCCACTGGGCGCTCTCCCACTGATCGCGGGTGATGTGGCGCCAGCCGGGGAAGCGGGTCCAGTCGGGTTCGACGAGGGGCGCGCGGCGGTATTCGTAGGGCTGTCCGGCGGCCGGGACGGCGACCGGCGCGGGGCGGGGCGTCGGGATGGTCTCCACCGGTTGGGTCTGGGTCACGGCCCCTCCTCGTCAGCGTGCGGGTTGATCAACGGATGCGTAGGCTACTGGAAAATCTGCGGTGAAGAAATTAGTCTGCCGGAAGTTTTCCCGCGACGCGACCCCTGGCCGGGGGTTCGGGCGGCTGGACATAGGGGGTCGGCGTGACGTCACCGGTGGGTCTGCACCGAGTCGTGGAACCGGCGGGGGTGCTCCCGCAGGCGGCCTGGCGGCTGGACCCGGACCCGCGGATCGCGGCGAACGAGGTGCGGATCCGGGTCGAGCGGCTGAACCTGGACGCGGCGAGTTTCCGGCAGCTCGCGGAGAAGCACGGCGGCGACGGGGACAAGGTCCGCGCCGAGGTGCTGGAGATCGTGTCGAGCCGGGGGAAGATGCAGAACCCGGTGACCGGTTCCGGCGGCATGCTGATCGGCACCGTCGAGGAGGCGGGCCGCCGGTCGCCGCTGGGGCTGAAGCCGGGCGACCGGGTGGCGACGCTCGTGTCGCTGACGCTGACGCCGCTGACGATCCTCGACGGGCTGGCCCGCTGGGACGGGCGCAGCGAGCAGGTGCCGTGCGACGGGTACGCGATCCTGTTCGCCCGGTCGATCGCGGCGGTGCTGCCGCCGGACCTGCACCCCGAGTTGTCCCTGGCGGTGCTGGACGTGTGCGGGGCGCCGGCGTTGACGGCGCGGGTGGTGGCCGAGCAGGTGGCGCGCCGTTCGCGTGAGGGTGATCGGCGTCCGGTGTCCGTGGCGGTGATCGGCGGGGCGGGCAAGAGCGGGTCGTTGTCCCTCGCCGCGGCGCGGCGGGCGGGCGCCGCCCGTACCGTCGGGGTGGTTCCGGTGGCGTCGGAGCGGGACGCGCTGACGGCGGCCGGGCTGGCCGACGTGGTGGCGCTGGCCGACGCGCAGGATCCGGTGGGGCTGTCGACGGCGGTGACGACGGCGCTGGGTGTGCCGGCGGACGTGACTGTGGTGTGCGTGGACGTGCCGGGGTGTGAGCACGGGGCGGTGCTGGCCACGGCGGACGGCGGTACGGTGATCTTCTTCTCGATGGCGACGAGCTTCGCGGCGGCGGCGCTGGGCGCGGAGGGCCTGGCGGCGGACGTGACGATGCTGGTGGGCAACGGGTACGTGCCGGGGCACGCGGCGCTGGCGTTGGACCTGTTGCGGGCCGAGCCGGGGGTGCGCGGTCTGTTCGAGGCTCGTCTGGCGGCAGACTGAGGCCATGACGAACCCCTCGACGCTGTATCGCGGTGGAGTGCTGCACTGTCCGGCGGACCCGAGCGCGACGGCGCTGCTGGTGCGCGACGGGCGGATCGCCTGGTTGGGTACGGACGCGGACGCGCCGCGGACGGACCGGGTGGTGGAGCTGGGCGGTGCGCTGGTGACGCCGGCGTTCGTGGACGCGCACGTGCACGCGACGGATGCCGGGTTGGCGTTGTCGGGGCTGGATCTGTCGGCGGTGCGATCGGCGGGTGGGCTGCTGGAGGCGGTGTCGGCGTTCGCGGCGGGCCTGCCGGGTGACGCGGTGGTGCTGGGGCACGGCTGGGACGAGTCGGGCTGGGCGGATCCGGCGTTGCCGGACGCGGCGGCGCTGGATCGGGCGGCCGGTGGGCGGCGGGTGTATCTGTCGCAGGCGTCGATCCATTCGGCGCTGGTGTCGGCGGCGTTGCTGGCGGCGTGCCCGGAGGTGGTGTCGGCGGCCGGGTACGAGGCGTCGGGGTGGTTGCGGCGCGACGCGCATCATGTGGTGCGGGCGGCGGCGTTCGCGTCGGTGACGCGGGCGCAGCGGGTGGCGGCGCAGCGGCGGGCGCTGGAACACGCGGCGTCGCTGGGTATCGCGGCGGTGCACGAGTGCGGTGGTCCGGACATCTCCGACGAGGAGGACTTCACCGGGCTGCTGGCGATCTCGGGGGCCGGGGTGCCGGAGGTGTACGGGTACTGGGGTGAGCTGCTGGGTGCGGCGAAGGCCCGGGAGCTGGGTGCGGTGGGCGCGGGTGGTGACCTGTTCGCCGACGGGGCGCTGGGGTCGCGGACGGCGCACGTGTCGGCGGCGTACCTGGACGGTGAGTCGGGGGCGTGCGGGCACGGGTACGTGTCGGCGGAGCAGGTGCGTGATCATCTGCTGGACTGCGCGGCGCACGGGTTGCAGGGCGGGTTCCACGCGATCGGGGACGCGGCGATCGGGACGGTGCTTGCGGGGTTCGGGCTGGCGGCGCGGTCGCTGGGGGTGGACCGGTTGCGGGCGGCCCGGCACCGGGTGGAGCACGCGGAGATCATGAGCAAGGCGTTGATCGCCGGTTTCGTGGAGTACGGGATCGTGGCGTCGATGCAGCCGGCGTTCGACCGGTTGTGGGGCGGCGCGGGCCGGATGTACGAGTCGCGGCTGGGGTTGGCCCGGTCGTTGGAGTCGAATCCGATGGGTGCGATGCACGGGGTCGGTGTGGCGTTGGCGTTCGGGTCGGATTCGCCGGTGACGCCGCTTGATCCGTGGGGGTCGGTGCGGGCGGCGGCGGCGCATCACAACCCGGCGCAGCGGATGAGTGTGCGGGCGGCGTTCGCGGCGCACACGCGCGGCGGGTGGCGGGCGGTGCACCTGGACAACGAGGGTGTGCTGGCGTTGGGGGCGCCGGCGACGTTCGCGGTGTGGGACACCCCGGCGGGCGTGGAGCGGGGGCTGCCGGTGGTGCTGGCCGAGGATCCGGAGTTGCGGGGCGCGGACGATCCGACGCCGCTGCCGGTGTGCCGGGCCACCGTGTTGCGCGGTGACGTGATCTATCAGGAAGGGTCTTCGTGACAGGGAAGCTTGGGCTGGATCCGGCGCTGGTGGCGCGGGCGCGGGAGTTGGCGCGCCGGGCCGGGCAGCCGGTGGTGGATCTGGCGCGCAGCCACACCACGGTGTCGGTGGAGCGGGCGGTGCTGCGGCTGGCCGGGGTGACCGGCGCGGACCCGGACGGTATTCCGTGGGTGAACCGGCTCGTGGACGCGGTGGTCGCGGACGTGGGGCTGGGGCACGGGGTGGCGGCGCCGGTGTTCGACGCGCTGGCGCGTGAGGGCATCGCGGATGTGACGTTGCTGGCGCAGAAGGCGGCGGCCGGGTCGGTGCGGTTCGCGCAGCCGTCGGGGAGGGCGGCGACGGCGGCGCGGCGGGCGTCGCGTAAGGCGGTGGCTGCGGGGGTCCGGGCGATCGACAGGCGGCGCGCGGAGCGGGACCGCCTCGTGAAGCGGTTCGGGGATCCGCAGCGGCGGCCGTGGATCTACCTGATCGTGGCGACGGGTGACATCTACGAGGACATCCCGCAGGCGCAGGCGGCGGCGCGGGCCGGCGCGGACGTGATCGCGGTGATCCGGTCGACGGGGCAGTCGCTGCTGGACTACGTGCCGGAGGGGGCGACCCGGGAGGGGTTCGCGGGCACGTATGCGACGCAGGAGAACTTCCGGCTGATGCGGGCGGCGCTGGACGAGTCGTCGCGGGAGCTGGGCCGGTACGTGCGGTTGACGAACTACGCGTCGGGTCTGTGCATGCCGGAGATGGCGACGCTGGCCGGGCTGGAGCGTCTGGACATGATGCTCAACGACTCGATGTACGGGATCCTGTTCCGTGACATCAACCCGATCCGTACGTTCGTGGACCAGCGGTTCTCGCGGCAGGTGCACGCGCGGGCGGGGATCATCATCAACACCGGTGAGGACAACTACCTGACCACCGCGGACGCGGTGGACGAGGCGCACACGGTGACGGTGTCGCAGCTGCTGAACGAGTTCTTCGCGCACGAGGCGGGGCTGGCGGACTGGCAGCTGGGGCTGGGGCACGCGTTCGAGATCAACCCGGATGTGCCGGAGTCGTTCCGGTTGGAGCTGGCGCACGCGTTGCTGGCGCGGGAGTTGTTCCCGGATGCGCCGTTGAAGTGGATGCCGCCGACGAAGCACATGACCGGTGACGTGTTCCGGGGCAACCTGCTGGACGGGTTCTTCAATCTGGTGGGCACGATGACCGGGCAGGGGATCCTGCTGGTGGGGATGATGACCGAGGCGGTGGTGACGCCGTGGTTGTCGGACCGGGACATCGCTCTGCAGAACGTGCGATACGTGCTGGGTGCGGCGGGCGGGTTGCACGAGGACTTCGTGCCGGCGCCGGGCGGGTTCATCCAGCAGCGGGCGCACCGGGTGCTCGGTGAGGCGGTGGACCTGCTGGAGCGCATCGGGGACCAGTCGTTGCTGACGGCGATCGCCGAGGGCACGTTCGGGATCATGAAGCGGCCGGCGGACCGGGGCAAGGGCCTCGACGGTGTGGCGCGGCACGAGGCGGACTACTACAACCCGGCCACCGAGATCCTGGAGGTGGCGGCATGAGCGAGCGTACGGAGCGGAGCGAGGGCCGCGAGGGCATGCCCGGCCGGCACAGCCCGAATGAGAAGACGATTGTGCGGCCGTACGGGGACACCACCGGCGACGGCATGGTGCAGGTGTCGTTCACGTTGCCGGTGCCGCACGACAAGCGGGCCGAGGGCGCGGCGGTGCAGCTGGCCAACAAGATGGGCATGGACCCGGCGATGCTGGTGCACGCCAAGCCGATCGGTGACGGGTTCACGTTCTTCGTGGTGTACGGGCGGGTGAACCACCTGGTGGACCTGTCGAAGGTGCAGGTGGTGGAGCGCGACTATCCGCTGCTGTCGGCCAAGGAGGTCAACGCGGTGGTGAAGCGGCGGCTGCGCCGCAAGCTGTCGGTGGTGGGCGCGTGCATCGGCACGGACGCGCACACGGTGGGCATCGACGCGATCCTCAACGTCAAGGGCATCGCCGGCGAGAAGGGCCTGGAGTACTACCGGGAGCTGAAGGTCACGAACCTGGGCGCGCAGGTGAGCGTGCCGGAGCTGGTCGAGGCGGCCCGGCGGGAACGCGCCGACGCGGTGCTGGTGTCGCAGGTGGTGACGCAGCGCGACGCGCACCTGCACAACACGCGGGAGATGTCGGCGGCGTTCCGGGAGGCGATGCCGGCCGGGCGGCGGCCGCTGCTGATCGTCGGCGGGCCGCGGTTCGACGAGACGATGACCGGCGAGCTGGGCGTGGACCGGATCTTCGGCCGTGGCACCACCCCGGGTGAGGTCGCCAGTTACCTCGTCCACGCTTTGATCACCTCCAGGAAGGCGAACACCCCATGAGCGATCCGCGTGTCGGTCTGACCGTCGTCCACCGCCGGTACGTGCCGTACTCCCACGCCCACTACGCGGGCAACCTGGTCGACGGGGCGTACGCGCTGGGGTTGTTCGGTGACGTGGCGACCGAGGTGTGCATCCGCACCGACGGCGACGAGGGGTTGTTCGCCTCGTACGCCGATGTGCAGTTCCGGGCGCCGATGAAGGCCGGTGACGTGCTGGAGGTGACGGCGACGGTGACGCGGGTGGGCACGCGCAGCCGCACCATCGACTTCGCCGCCACCGTGGTGTGCCGGGGCCGCCCGGACAAGGGCGAGTCGGCCGCCGAGGTGCTCGACGAGCCGATCGTGGCGGTCACCGCGACCGGCACGGTGGTCGTCCCGCCATCGCTGTGAGCGCGAGGAGCGAGCCGATGTTGCGAGCCCCGCAGTCGCGAACGAAGGAAAGCCCAGCGTGAGCGCGAGGAGCGAGCCGATGTTGCGAGCCCCGCAGTCGCGAACGAAGGAAAGCCCAGCGTGAGCGCGAGGAGCGAGCCGATGTTGCGAGCCCCGCAGTCGCGAACGAAGGAAAGCCCAGCGTGAGCGCGAGGAGCGAGCCGATGTTGCGAGCCCCGCAGTCGCGAACGAAGGAAAGCCCAGCGTGAGCGCGCAGGTGTCGCGCGTCGTCGTCTGCGCGGACGTCGGGTCGACGTACACGAAGGCGGCGGTGGTGGACCTCGACGGCGGCCGCCTGGTCGCCGCGGCGTCCGCGCCCACGACCGTCGGCACGGATGTGCTGCACGGCCTGGACGCCGCGGCCGGCGCGGCCACCGCGTCGGCCGGGGTCGCTGAGGTGCCCTGGTACGTGTGTTCGTCGGCCGGGGGTGGGCTGCGCCTGGCGGTGGTGGGTTACGAGCCGCTCGTCACCGCTCAGGCGGGCCGGCGGGTCGGTCTGTCGGCGGGCGCGAACGTGGTGCACGTGGCCGCGGGGCGGCTGTCCGGGGCGGACGTGGCGGCGTTGCGGGCGGCCCGCCCGGACGTGGTGCTGCTGGTGGGCGGCACCGACGGCGGCGACGCGGACACGGTGACGCACAACGCGACGCGGCTGGCGAAGGCCCGGTTCCGGGTGCCGGTGGTCCTCGCCGGTAACGCCGACGTGCGGGACGGCCTGCACGCGCTGCTGGCGGGCGCGGGGGTGCCGGTGACGGTGGCGGACAACGTGCTGCCCCGCATCGGGGTGCTGGAGCCGGCGTCGGCGCGGGCGGCGATCCGGGAGGTGTTCCTGCGGCACGTCATCGGCGGCAAGAAGCTGTCCCGGGGTACCCGGTTCGCGCGGCTGGTCCGCGCCGCCACGCCCGACGCGGTGCTCACCGGCGTGGAGGTCCTCGCCGGCACGCTCGGCGGTGACCTGGCCGTGGTGGACGTGGGTGGGGCCACCACCGACGTGTACTCGGTGCTCACCCCCGACGAGCGCGACAGCGGCCCCAGCCAGGAGGTCGCCGGGACGCTGTGGCGGGCCCGCACCGTCGAGGGTGACCTGGGCATGCGGTGGAGCGCGCCGGGTGTGGTGCGCGCCGCGGCCGAGGAGCGGCTGCTGGACGCGGCGGAGGAGGCGGAGCTGGCGGCCGCGGCGGCGGTACGGGCCGCCGATCCGGGGTTCCTGCCCGCCGGTGACGGCGAGCGGGCCGTGGACCGGCGCATCGCGGCGCTGGCGGCGACTGTGGCGTTGCGGCGGCACGCGCGGGGCGCGGCGACGGGGGAGCGGGCCGGGCGGGACCTGCGGGAGGTGAAGCTGCTCGTCGGCTCCGGTGGGGTGCTGCGGCACGCCGAGCCGGGCGACGCGGCGGCGGTGCTCGACGCGGTGCTCACCGACCACGCGGGCGGGTGGGCGTTGCCGCGGGCGGCCCGGCCGGTCGTCGACGTGGACTACGTGCTGGCCGCCGCGGGGCTGCTCGCCGCCGATCATCCGGGTGCTGCGGCGGCGGTGCTGCGGCACCACCTCGGTGCCTGAAGCGGCCTCAGGAATCGAGACGCGCCGACGCGACACGCCGTGTTGCAACACACGACAGGCCCGGGTGGGTTGACAGCGGCGGGGGTCTACGCCGTACCGTCTTTGAGTCCTACCACGGGAAGCGGCTGTTGTTCGCTTCGTCCCTTCGTCCGCTGGCCGAGCGACCGGAAGGTTGCGGCGGCCAGGTCCAGCGGGCGGGGGTCGGCGGGGCGGCGCGAACCGGCCGCGGTTACCGGTGTACGGGCAGGGTGAGAGGCACGGCCAGTAGACAACGGCCAGGCGGGGGCAGCCAGTCCACGTCGGGTCGGTCCGAAGGTCGGCGCCGATCGTCTTCGCCCCACCGGCCGGGAAGGGCCTGGGAGCATCGGGGCGCGGCTTCGGCCGCGCCCCGATTTCATCCCCCCGATGTCCCCGTCAGCGGCACAGCCCTCTCAGCTGCCGAGCCGCCGGTAGCGGCGTACCGCCGCCGGGGCGGCCACCGCGATCAGTGCCAGCGGCCAGGCGATCGCCAGTTCCAGCGCGTGCCGGGCCGGCCAGGAGTCCCCGCCCAGGCCCGGGTTGCCGAACAGGTCCCGGGCCGCCGCCACGGTGGCCGACAGCGGGTTCCACGCGGCGATCGTGCCCAGCCAGTCCGGCATCAGCTCCGGCGCCACGAACACGTTGGACAGGGCGGTCAGCGGGAACGCCAGCGGGAACACCACCACCGCGACCGTGTCCGGGTTCGGCACGAGCAGCCCGAACAGGATGCCCACCCAGGTCATCGCGACGCGCAGCAGCAGGATCAGCGCCACCGCGGCCAGCGCCGGGCCGACGCCCTCGCGCCAATGCCAGCCCACCAGCAGCCCGCACACCACCAGCGTGGTCATCTCCAGGCACGCCCGTACCAGGTCGGCGCCGGCGCGGCCGGACAGCAGCGCCGAGCGGGCCATCGGCAGTGACCGGAACCGGTCCACCACGCCCCGGCCGGCGTCGGCCGCGATCGCCGACGCGGTCGCGCCGAGGCCGTAGAGCATCGTCATGACGAACACGCCGGGCAGCAGGAACTCCCGGTAGCTGCCGTCGCCCGGCACGGACATGCCGCTGCCGAACACGTAACCGAACACCAGCACGAACATGATCGGCAGGCTGAAGTAGAGGATGATCTCCTCCGGGGCGCGTACCACGTGCCGCATGTTCCGTCCGGCCATCAGCCATCCGTCGGTGAGCGCCCTCACGACGCCACCCCCACCCGCTGCGTGTCGGCGTGGGCGCCGGTGAGCCGCAGGAACGCCTCGTCGAGCGTGGGGCGGCGGACCAGGACGTCCTCCACGGCGATCCCGGCGTCGTCGAGGGCCCGCAGCACGGCGGTGAGCACGGCGATCCGGTCGGCCACCGGCGCGTCCACACGCCGCAGTTCGGAATCCACGGTCGCGGTCGCGCCGGTGGCGCGTTCCACGACGGCTGCCGCCGCGGGCAGGTCCGTCGCGTCGCGGACCACCAGTTCCAGCCGGTCGGCGCCGATGCGGGCCTTCAGCCGCTCCGGGGTGCCCTCGGCCACGACCCGGCCGGTGTCGATGACGCACACCCGGTCGGCGAGGTGGTCGGCCTCCTGCAGGTACTGGGTGGTCAGCAGCACCGTGGTGCCGTCGTCGACCAGTTCCCGCACCGCGGTCCACAGGCCGTTGCGGCTGCGCGGGTCCAGGCCGGTGGTCGGCTCGTCGAGGAACAGCACCCGCGGCGGCACCACCAGGCTTGCCGCCAGGTCGAGGCGGCGGCGCATCCCACCGGAGTAGCCGCCGGCCGACCGGTCGGCTGCCCCGGTCAGGCCGAACCGGTCCAGCAGTTCCTCGGCGCGGCGGCGGGCCCGGCGGGCCGACAGGCGGCGCAGCCGGCCGAACAGCACCAGGTTCTGCCGCCCGCTGAGCACCTCGTCGACGGCCGCGTACTGGCCGGTCAGGCTGATCGCCTCACGGACCCGGTCCGGGTCGGCGGCGACGTCGTACCCGGCCACCCGGGCCCGGCCGGCGTCGAAACGCAGCAGCGTGGTGAGGATCCGCACCGCGGTGGTCTTGCCCGCACCGTTGGGGCCGAGCACCCCGTACACGGTGCCGGCCGGCACGGCCAGGTCGAAGCCGTCCAGGGCGGTGGTGCGGCCGTACGTTTTTCGTATCCCGTCGGCCAGCACGGCCGTCGTGTCGTCGGTCATGGGGTCAGCGTCACCGGCGTCGCTGACCGGGCGCTGACCGCGCGCGCACCGGGCGGCGCCGCGCCGGTCAGCGGCCGTCGAGCAGCGCCAGCGCCCGCTGCCGGGGCAGGCCCGCGCCGCGGGCGTACGCGGTGGCGAACGCCGCCTCGCCCAGGCGTTCCCGCAGCGCGGCGGCGGTCGGTGTGCCGGCCGGGGCGTCGGCCGCGCCGGTGCCGGCCAGCAGCGCCGCCGCCGCGCCCAGCAGACGGGCCGCCGACTCGTGGTCGCCGTCGCGCAGCAGCGGCCCGGCCAGCCCGTCGGCCGCCGCGGTCACCACCGGCGCGTCCCACACCCCGGCGCCGGCGGTGAGGACCTGCCGGTAGTGGGCGCGGGCCGCAGCCGGGTCGCCGGCGGCGTCGGCGAGCTGCCCGAGCGTCACCAGCGCCGCCAGCCGCACCACCTCGGCGCCGAACCAGCCCGACGGGCACTGCGCGACCGCCCGCTCGCACAGCGCCCGCGCCCGCTGCGGGTCGCCGTCGCGGCGGGCGATCTCACCGAGCCCCAGATCCGCGGCGGCGACCAGCTCCGGCGCGCCGGCCGGCCCGGCGATGCGCCGCACCCGCCGGTAGTCCTCGGCCGCGCCGGCCAGGTCACCGGCGACCAGCCGCCCGTCGGCGCGGGTACGCAGCAGCTCCGCCAGGTCCAGGGTGGAGCCGAGCTGTTCGGCCAGGTCCAGCGCCTCCGCCATCGGCGCGGCCGCCGACGCGACGTCACCGGTGCGGTAGGCGGCCTCGGCGCGGGTGGACAGCGTCACGATCATGCCCCAGCGGTCGTCGAGGGCCCGGAAACCGGCGAGCGCGCCGTCCAGCTCGATGCGGGCCTGCTCGTGACGGCCGTGCAGCAGGCTGACCATCGCCGTGCCCAGCAGGCCCAGCGCCCGGCTCCACGCGTCGGTGCCGAGCAGCCGGTCCCGGACGGCCTGCTCGTGCAGCGCCGCCGCGTCCTGCGGTGACGGAGGGCCGCTGGCCATGCCGGACAGGTACAGCAGGAACGGATGCCGGGGCGGCCGGGCCAGGGTCCACAGGATCCGCGACGCGGTGTCCACCTCGCTGCGCTCGCCGCCACCGGCGAGCGTGGCGACCAGCAGGCCCAGCGCGTACTCCTCGGCCAGGCCGTCGGGCGGGCCGGCGAGCCGGTCGACCAGCCGCCGGGCCAGCGCCGCGCCCTCCCCGCGCAGGCCCCGCAGCCACCAGTAGAACGCCAGCGCCGCGACCAGCCGCAACCCGGTGGCGGTGTCCGCGTGCCGCAGCGCCGCGTGCAGGTCGTCGCGCGCGGCGTCGAGGCGGCGCAGCCACCGGTCCTGGCCGCCGCCGCGCAGGCCCGCGTCGCCGGCCAGCGCCAGGTCCAGGAAGTACGCGGCGTGCGCGTCCCGCACCCGCCCGGTCTCGCCGTGCTCGGCCAGCCGGGCGGATGCGAACTCGCGGATCGTCTCCAGCATCCGGTAGCGCCCGCCGGTGGCCTCCACCAGCGACTTGTCCACCAGGCCGGTGAGCACGTCCAGGACGTCCCCGGCGTCCGGCGCGCACACCGCCTGCACCGCGGCCAGGTCCGCGGCGCCGGCGAACACGCTCATCCGGGCGGCCAGCCGCCGCTCCGGGTCGTCGAGCAGGTCCCAGCTCCACCCCACGACCGCCTCCAGCGTGCGGTGCCGGGGCGCCGCGGTGCGGTCGCCGCGGCGCAGCAGCCGGAACCGGTCGTCCAGGCGTGCCGCGACCTGCGTGACCGGCAGGGCCCGCAGCCGCGCCGCGGCCAGCTCCAGGGCCAGCGGCAGCCCGTCGAGGGTACGGCAGATCCGCAGCACAGCCGGGGTGGTGACGGCGTCCAGGGTGAACCCGGGCGACACGTCGGCGGCCCGGTCGGTGAACAGCCGCACCGCCGGGTACGCGGCTGCCGTCTCCGGCGCTTGCGGCCCGTGCGGGGCGGGCAGCCCGCCGACCGGGCACAGCGCCTCGCCGGTGAGGCCCAGCGGCTCCCGGCTGGTGGCGAGCACCCGCAGCCCGGGCGCGGCGGCCAGCAGCCGGCCGGTCAGCCGGGCCGCGTCGTCGATCACGTGCTCGCAGTTGTCCAGCACCAGCAGCAGCCGCCGGCCGGCCAGCGCCGCGACCAGCCGGTCGGTCAGGTCGGCCGGGCCGCCGGGTGTGCGCAGGCCGGCGTCGCGCAGGTCCAGCGCGGCCAGCACGGCCGGCGCGACCGGCGCCCCGGCTGTCACGGCGGCCAGCTCCACCAGGCACACCGGCCCGTCGTGGCCGGACGCGACGGTGGTGGCCAGCCGGGTCTTGCCGGCGCCGCCCGGGCCGTGCAGGGTGACCAGCCGCGCCGCGCCGAGCAGGTCGTGGACCCGCCGCAGTTCCGGTTCCCGGCCGACGAAACTGGTGAGCGGGCTGGGCAGCCGGGCGGGCGGGACGGCGTCGTCACGCAGCAGCGCGGTGTGCAGCGCGACCAGCTCCGCCGACGGGTCGGTGCCCAGTTCCTCGGCCAGCACCCGGCGGGCGTCGGCGTAGACGGCGAGCGCCTCGGCGCGGCGGCCGGCGCCGTGCAGGGCCCGCATCAGCAGCCCGTGCAGCCGTTCCCGCAGCGGATGCGCCGCCACCAGGTCCCGCAGCTCGGCGATCAGCGGCGCGCCGGCCGGCGCCAGCGCCAGCTCCGCCTCGACGCGGTCCTCGACCGCGGCCAGCCGCGCGTCCCGCAGCCGGGCCGCCTCGGCGTCGGCGAACGGCGCGCCGGTCACGTCCGCGAGGGGTTCGCCGCGCCACAGCCCGAGCGCGTCGCGCAGCAGCGCCGCCGCGCCGGCCGGGTCACCGGCTGCCAGCGCCGCCCGCCCGGCCGCCGCCAGGCCGGTGAACCGGTGCACGTCGACGCGCTGCGGATCCACGGCCAGCCGGTAGCCGGCCGGGCCGAACTCGATGCGCACGCCCGGCAGCAGCCGCCGCAGCCGCGACACCTGCGACTGCAGCGCGTTCGCGGCCTGCTCGGGCGGCCGGTCGCCGTACACGCCGTCGACGAGACGCTGCGGCGCCACGGTGCGGTCCGCGTCGAGCAGCAGCAGCACCAGCAGCGCGCGCAGCCGCCCGCCGGCGACGGGCAGCACGCTGCCGTCGGCCGCGTACGCCTGGGTCGCGCCGAGCACACCGAACCGCATGCGCCCGATTGTCGCCTGTCCCCGCCGCGCCGGTGGCACGCCCCACACCGGTTCGGCCGGCCGCCGGTACGGGCGGGTAGCCTTCGGCCCGTGATCGTGGGGAGAAGCCGGTGACGACGTTGGACCGGGAACAGCCGCGTGCCACCGACGGGGCACCCGGTGACGGCGGCGCGCGTCCCCTGCCGCTGACGCTGGCCGTGCCGGCCGCCGTGCTCGCCGGAGTGGCGCTGCTGCTGGCGTTCCCGCCGTACGGGTGGTGGCCGCTGGCGCCGGTCGGTGTGGCGTTGCTGGCCGCCGTCGTGCACCGGCGGCGGCTGCGCGCCGGCGCCGGGCTGGGCTTCCTGACCGGGCTGGCGTTGTTCGCGCCGCTGCTGGAGTGGACGAACCTGCACACCGGCTACCTGCCGTGGGCGTTGCTGTCGCTGCTGCAGGCCGCCTACCTGGCGCTGCTGGGCGCCGCCACCGCCTGGGTGTCGCCCCTTGCCGACCGGCACCGGGCGGCGTGGCCGCTGCTCACCGGCGTGCTGTGGGTGGGGCAGGAGGCGCTGCGCGACCGCACCCCGTTCGGCGGGTTCCCGTGGGGGCGGCTGGCGTTCAGCCAGGACACCTCGCCGCTGCTGAAGCTCGCCGCGCTCGGCGGCGCCCCGCTGGTCACGTTCGCCGTCGCGGTCGCCGGCGGGCTCCTGGTGACCGCCGCGTGGCGGGACTGGCGGCACACGCCCGGGCAGTGGCGGCCCGTCGCCGGGCTCACCGCCGCGCTGGTGGCGCTGCTCGCCGCGGGCACGGCCGTGCCGGCCGGGGTACGCGGCGCGGGCGACACCGTCACCGTCGCGATCGTGCAGGGCAACGTGCCGCGCCTCGGACTGGACTTCAACGCCCAGCGGCAGGCGGTGCTGAACAACCACGTCGACGCGACGCTGGACCTGGCGCGGCGGGTCGCCGAGGGCGGCCAGGAGCGGCCCGACGTGGTGGTGTGGCCGGAGAACTCCAGCGACATCGACCCGCTGCGCAACCCGGGCGCGGGGGAGCGGATCTCCCAGGCCGCCGACGCGATCGGCGCGCCGATCCTGGTCGGCGCGGTACTGGTCGGCCCCGGGCAGGGGCAGGTGCGCAACGCGGGGCTGCTGTGGCGGCCGGGCACCGGCGCCGACCTCGACCAGGTGTACACCAAACGGCATCCGGTGCCGTTCGCCGAGTACGTGCCGCTGCGGTCCCTCGCCCGCAAGATCAGCTCCCAGGTCGACCGGGTCCGGTCCGATTTCGTACCCGGTGACCGTCCCGGCGTGCTGGACGCCGGCCCGGCCGTGCTCGGCGACGTGATCTGCTTCGAGGTGGCCTACGACGGCATCGTCCGGGACACCGTCACCGGCGGCGCGCAGCTGCTGGTGGTGCAGACGAACAACGCCACGTTCGACGTGGCCGAGGCCCGCCAGCAGCTGGCCATGGTGCGGCTGCGGGCGGTGGAGCACGGCCGGGCCGCGTTGATGGCCTCCACGGTCGGGGTGTCCGGGTTCGTTTCCCCGGACGGGCGGGTAGACGGTGCGACCGGGTTCAACACCGCCGCGGTGGTGGTGCGGCAGATGGAACTCGGCGACGGGCGTACCCCGGCGACCACTGCCGGGGTGTGGCCGGAGGTGGCGCTGACGGCGCTGGCGGTCGCGGCCCTGACCGGCGCGGCCGTGCTGCGCCGCCGCCGGGAGGTCGCTCCCGGCTGAGCCGACGAGAGGCGGTGCGACGGTGGGCGTGGCAGCCGGCAGGCGGACGGTCGGCCATCCCGGGGTGGGGCGGGTCCTGGTGGTCATCCCCACCTACAACGAGGCCGACAACGTCGGGCGCATCGTCGCCCGGGTACGCGCGGCGGCGCCGGCGGTGGACGTGCTCGTCGCCGACGACAACAGCCCCGACGGCACCGGCACGATCGCCGACACGATCGCGGCCGGCGACCCGCGGGTGCACGTGCTGCACCGGGAGGGCAAGGAAGGGCTCGGCGCGGCCTACCTGGCCGGTTTCGCCTGGGCGCGCGCCCACGGCTACGACGCCGTGGTGGAGATGGACGCCGACGGCTCGCACGCCCCGGAGGACCTGCCGGCGCTGCTGCACGCCGCCCGCGACGCCGACGTGGTGATCGGCTCCCGGTGGACCCGCGGCGCGCGGGTGCTGAACTGGCCGTGGCGGCGGCTGCTGCTGTCCCGGGTGGGCAACCTGTACGCGCGGCTGGCGCTGGGTATGCCGGTCAGCGACGCCACCGGCGGGTACCGGGTGTACCGGTCCAGCGCGCTGGACGCGATCGGCCTGGACTCGGTGCGGTCCCAGGGGTACGCGTTCCAGGTGGAGCTGTCGCGGCTGGCGCACCGCGCCGGGGTGCGGATCGTGGAGGTGCCGATCACGTTCGCCGAGCGGGAACACGGCGACAGCAAGATGAGCCCGCTGATCGTGGCCGAGGCGTTGTGGCGGGTCACCCGCTGGGGGGTGCGGGACCGGCTGGCGACCGCGTCGGCCCGCCCGGACGCGCTCGCGCGCTGGCCTTGAGCGAGGGCGTGTCATGCTTGAGGGGCGTGATGACCCCGGGCTGATGAGGTGAGATGCGCCGAGGACTGAAGTACGTACCACCGGCCCTGCTGCTGCTCGCGCTGCTGGAGCTGGCCGTTTTCGTGCTGGTCGGCCGGGCCGTCGGGTTCGGCGCGGCGGTGCTGATGGTGTTCGGCGCGTCCCTGCTGGGTCTGGTGCTGCTGCGTCGTGAGGGCATGCGGGCGTGGCGCGGCTTCCGCGCGGCGGCGCAGGCCGGCCGCCCGCCGGGCGCCGAGGTGACCGACGGCCTCGTCGGTCTGCTGGGTGCGCTGCTGCTGGCGCTGCCGGGCCTGGTCAGCGGCGTGGTGGGGCTGCTGTTGCTGGTGCCGCCGCTGCGTCGGCTGGCCGGTGGCGGGGTGCGGCGGGCCACCGAGCGGCGGGTGTCGTCGATGGTCGCCGGTGACCTGTTCGGGCCGCGCCGGGTGCGGGTGTACCGGGGCGCGCCGCAGCCGGCCCCGGAGCCTTCGCCGGCCCCTGCGCCGCAGCCGGTCACCGACCCGGGCAAGGCCATCGAGGGCGAGATCGTCGACCGCTGAGGCGGTGGAGACAGCGAAACGCCCCCGGGTGATCCCGGGGGCGTTTCGGCGCGTTACGGACAGTCAGGCACGGCCGCGGCGGGTCCGGACCTCCTGGAGCCGCTCGGCGAGGATGTCCTCCAGCTCGGCGATCGAGCGCCGCTCCAGCAGCATGTCCCAGTGGGTACGCGGCGGCTTGGCCTTCTTCTGCTCCGGCTCGGTGCCGTCGACCAGGCGGGCGACGCTGCCGTCGAACTTGCACTCCCAGGTCGTCGGGACCTCGGCGTCGACGGCGAACGGCACCTCGAACTGGTGGCCCTTGGCGCAGAGGTACTCGCGGGTCTGGCGCGGCGCGAGCTCCGTGTTGCGGTCGGATTCGTAGCTGACCGCGCCCAGCCGGCTACCGCGCAGCATGCGCTCGCCCATGATCGACTTCCCCTCGTTCGTGGTGCTGGTCCTCAGGTGTAACGACCGGTCACCGCTCACCCATTCCCCGGCCCACGGCGGCAGGGCCGTACGCGGGTCGGGAGTGTCAAGGGTAACCGGCCATGACAGCTGCCCGGCGGGGTCGTCCCCGGCCGGGCCGAATCGGTGGAGTGTTTCGCCTGTCAACGGGGATGTTACCCACCTGTTTGCGTGCCGGAGGTGACGATGAGCAGTGACGCGCCGGTCGGGGCCCGACCACCAGCCGGGAAGACCTTCTTCGGTCACCCGCGCGCGCTGTCCACGCTCTTCCTCACCGAGATGTGGGAGCGGTTCAGCTTCTACGGCATGCGGGCGATCCTCGTGCTGTACCTGACCGCCGCCGTCGCCGACGGCGGGCTGGACCTCGGCGACTCCAGCGCCAACGCCGTGTACGGCACCTACAACGCCATGGTCTACCTGATGGCGCTGCCCGGCGGCTGGGTCGCCGACCGGCTGATCGGCGCGCGGCGCAGCGTGCTGTGGGGCGGCGTGGTGATCGCCGCCGGCCACTACGTGATGGCGATACCAACCGGGTGGAGCGTGTTCGCCGGCATGGCGCTGATCGTGCTCGGCACCGGCCTGCTCAAACCGAACATCTCCACCATGGTCGGTGACCTGTACGAGCGGGACTCCCCGCGGCGCGACGCCGGGTTCTCGATCTTCTACATGGGCATCAACCTGGGCGCGTTCATCGCGCCGCTGATCACCGGCTTCCTCGGCGAGAAGATCAACTGGCATCTGGGGTTCGGCGCCGCGGCGGTCGGCATGACCTTCGGCGTGCTCCAGTACGTGCTGGGCCGGCGCAACCTCGGCGACGCGGGCGCCCGCCCGGCGGACCCGCTGCTCGGCGCCGACCGGCGGCGCGCGCTGGCCCGCGTCGGCGTGGCGACAGCGATCCTGGTCGCGGTGCTGCTCGTGCTGCTTCTGGCCGGTTGGTTCACCGTCGACACGGTGGTCAACCTGCTGACCGTGGTCACGGTGCTGGTGACGGTCGGCTACTTCGCGCGGATCCTCACCGACCGGGAGATCAGCGGCACCGAACGCAGCCGGATGAAGGCGTACGTGTGGCTGTTCCTGTTCGCCGCCTCGTTCTGGCTCATCTACGACCAGGCCGGGTCGGTGCTGAACATCTTCGCCGCCGACCGGACCGACCGCTCGGTCGGCGGCTTCACGTTCCCGGCGTCCTGGTTGCAGTCGGTGAACCCGATCCTCATCATCATCGGCGCGCCGCTGGCCGCCGCGCTGTGGCTCAAACTCGGGCACCGGGTGTCCACACCCACGAAGTTCGCCGTCGGCCTGGTGCTCAACGGCCTGTCGTTCGTGCTGATGGCCGCCGCCGCGCGGGCCGCCGTCGGCGGCGACCTGGTCTCACCGTTGTGGCTCGTCGCCGTGTACGCGATCCAGGTCGCCGGTGAGCTGTCGCTGAGCCCGGTCGGCCTGTCCGCCACCACGAAACTGGCCCCGGTCAAGTACGCCAGCCAGATGCTGGGCCTGTGGTTCCTCGCCACCGCCGTCGGCGACGCCATCGGCGGCCAGGTGGCCCGGCTGGCCGACACCTGGTCCCAGCCGGTGTACTTCCTGACCTTCGGGCTGGCCTCGGTGGTGCTGGGACTGGCCGCGGTGATGTTCACCCGCCAGATCCGGCACCTGATGGCCGGCATCCACTGACCGCGCTCACACCGCCGGGGTGGGCGGCAGCGGCAACGGCAGGCCGGGCAGCCCGTCGATGCTCGTGGCCACGTGGTCCTTGCCGGCGAAGTACGCGCTCAGCGACGCGTCGTCCTCCCGGGCGAACCGCCGCTCGTGCAGGTCCCGGTCGGCGTCGTAGGTCATGAACGGCACCGCGTAGCCGCAGGTGTCGCGGATCAGCTCGGCGCGCACCACGATGACCGCCCGCAGCCCGTGCGGCCCCGGGTCGATGTCGGGGAAGTGGGTCAGCAGGCCGGGCCAGCGTGGATCGTCGCGGAACACCGGCTCGCCGCGCCCGTGCACCCGCACGATGTTCGGCGGACCCGCGAACGCGCACCACATCAGCGTGACCCGGCCGTTCTCCCGCAGGTGGGCGATGGTCTCGGCGTTGCTCCCGGCGAAGTCGAGGTACGCCACCGTGTGCTCGTCGAGCACCGCCAGGCAGCCGCGCAGCCCTTTCGGGGAGAGGTTGACGGTGCCGTCAGCGGACAACGGGGCGGTGGCGACGAAGAACATCGGCTGCGCCTCGATGAAGTCCCGCAGCCGGCCGTCGATGCGCTCGTACGTCTTTCCCATGCCCCGATCCTCGCCGCCGGAGCGGGTGTGGCGCTGCCCCGTTCCCAGCCCGTGGCCGCCTCAGCCGGTCCGCGTGCCCAGCCGCGCCAGCGCCGTGGCGAGATCACTGACCTGGTCGGCGAGCTGCCCGGCGCGGCGCTGCGCGGCGTCCCGGTCCGCCTCGATCACGGCCGTGCGCGCGGCCAGCTCGGCCGCCCGGGCCTCGGCGGCGCTCACGGCCCGCCGCGCCTCGGCCAGCTCCGCGGCGAGCGCGTCCCGCTCGGCGGTACGGGCGGCAGCCCGCTCCACCGCGGCGGCCACGTCCGCGCGGGCCCGCTCGACGGAAGCGGCAGCCTCGGCGCGGACGGCCTCGGCCGCCGCGCTCGCCTCGGCCCGGACGCGCTCCAGTGCCGCCTCGGTGTCGACACGTGCCGCGTCGGCGCGGTCCCGCTCGGCCCGAGCCTGCCGGGCGGCGGCCGCCTGCGCGTCGGCCTGCTCGGCCGCGGCCCGGGCCGCGTGTTCCGCCTCGGCGGCCCGGTCCTGGGCGGCCTGCGCGCCGGCGCGCGCCCGGTCGGCCTCGGCGCGGGACTGTTCGGCCCGGTCCAGGGCCTCGGTGGCGGAGCGGGTGGCCCGCTCGGCGTCGGCCCGGGCGGTGTCCCGTTCGGCGGTCAGCTCGGCCGCCCGGCGGCGTTCGGCGTCGCGTTCGGTGCGTACCGTGCGCAGTTCGTGCCGCGCGGCGTCGCGGTCGCGTTCGGCCTGCACCCGCAGTGCCTGCGCGGCGCCCGCCTCGGCGCGCGCGGCGTCGCGGGCGGCCTCGGCGGCGGGCGCCCGCTCGGCGGCGGCGGTGGCGGTAGGTCGGATCGGA
>NZ_JBAKHP010000017.1:0-123357 GCF_036902745.1 Micromonospora sp. CPCC 205554
CCCGCCGGCCGGCGGGCCCGGCGCGCCGGTAGCCGCGGACCGCCCGCCGCAGCCGGCGGGCGCCGTGCCCGGCGAGGTCGCCGCCGCCGAGCAGGTCGTCCCAGCGCCGCAGCGTGGCGAGCGTCACCCGGTCCGCCGGATGACCACGACCGGAACCGTCACCGGCGGGTTCGTCCGGCCCGCGCGGGACGTGGACGCCGAGCGGGCCGGGCTCGTCCGCGACGGGCGTGCGCGGGCCGTGGCGGCGGGGCCGGCGCCCGTCGTCCCGTCCGGGACGGCCGGGCAGCGGCGGCGGTGCGGCGGCGAACGGGCCGGCCGGCGTGCGGCCGCCCGGGTCGCCCGCCCAGCGGTACGCGAGCGTGAGCAGGGCCAGCCGGGCGCGGGATCCGGCCGGGCCGACCGCGGCGGGCACCACGCCCAGCCGGCGGCTGCGGGCGGCGGCCTCGGCGAGCAGCTCGCCCGGCACCCCCAGGACCGCCGCCAGCCAGGCGGACCAGAAGTCGCCGGGAAGCCGCAGCTGACGTTCCCAGCGGGACACCTCGTTGCGGGTGAGCGTGGGCACGCCGGAGGCGGCGCACAGCTCGGCGGCCATCCGCTGCTGACTCCAGCCACGGGCGGCCCGCAACTCGGCCAGCAGCGGCCCGAGCAGGCGCGGGCCGGGCGGCGGGGACGGGATCATCGGAACCTCCGGGGCGACGGCGCGGATGGCGACGCGGACGCCCGGCCAGGTGGTGGCGCCGGCGCGTCGCCGTCGTGGCGACCCCCGCGCGGGCCCCCGGGACCGGCCGTCGGCCGCCCCACCGCGCTGCCGTCTTTCTACCCCCGGGGTACGACGTCGCGCCGGGGCAGGTGTTCGCGGGCTGGGAAGATTCCCGGTGCGGCGTGCCGTCCCGGTTACAGTCGGTCCGTGGCGCTCGGTCTTCCCTCGGTCCTTCCCAATCCCCAGCCGGCCATCGGGGAGCTGATCCGTGACGGCCGTCCCACGTTCTCCTTCGAGTTCTTCCCGCCGAAGACACAGGCCGGGGAGAAACTGCTCTGGCAGGCCATCCGCGAGCTGGAGTCGCTGCGTCCCTCGTTCGTGTCGATCACCTACGGCGCGGGCGGCTCGACGCGCGACACCACGGTGGCGGTGACCGAGCGGATCGCCACCGAGACGACGCTGCTGCCGATGGCGCACCTGACCGCGGTGAACCACTCGGTGGCCGAGCTGCGGCACGTGATCGGCCGGCTGGCCTCGGTCGGGGTGCGCAACGTGCTGGCCGTGCGGGGTGACCCGCCGGGCGACCCGGGCGGCGAGTGGATCGCCCACCCCGAGGGCGTCCGGTACGCCGAGGACCTGGTCCGGCTGGTCCGCGACAGCGGCGACTTCAGCGTCGGCGTGGCCGCGTTCCCGTACAAGCACCCGCGCTCGCCGGACGTGGACAGCGACACCGCGCACTTCGTCCGCAAGTGCCGGGCCGGCGCGGAGTTCGCGATCACCCAGATGTTCTTCGACGCCGACGAGTACCTGCGGCTGCGTGACCGGGTGGCCGCCGCCGGCTGCGACACGCCGATCCTGGCCGGGGTGATGCCGGTGACCCAGATCGGCACCATCGAACGGTCGGTGCAGCTGTCCGGCGCGCCGTTCCCGCCCGCGCTGGCGGAGCGGTTCGAGCGGGTGGCCGACGACCCGGAGGCGGTACGCCGCCTCGGCGTGGAGCAGGCGAGCGAGATGTGCGAGAAGCTGCTCGACGAGGGCGTGCCGGGGATCCACTTCATCACGCTCAACCGGTCCACGGCGACCCGGGAGGTGTGGCAGCGGCTGCGCGCCGCCGCACGGGTGTGACCACCCGCCACACGACACCCGCGCCGTGCTTCTACGGTTGATCCGTGGTGGGCACACAGCTGAACTGGGACCAGTACGCGACCGCGTGGGCGCGGCTGCACGGCGGCTTCGATCCGCGTACCGCCGCGCCGGTGGTGCGCGCCTGGCTGCGCTTCGCCTACCACGTGGGCTACGTGCTGGGCCGGCTGCGCGTCGGCCCGACCCCGGTGACCGTGTTCGGGGTGCTGCTCTGCTTCTGCGTACCCCTGTTCGTGGAGCGGCCCGGCAACGGGCCGTTCCTGGGCGCGTTGTTCGTGCTGCTGGCGGCCGTGGCAGACAGCGTCGACGGCGCGGTGGCGGTGGCCACCGGCCGCACCACCCGCCTGGGCTACGTGTACGACTCGGTGGCCGACCGGCTCGGCGAGGTGGCCTGGCTGGTCGCGTTCTGGCTGCTCGGCGCGCCGGGCGCGCTGGTGGCCGCGGCCGGTGGCCTGTCCTGGCTGCACGAGTACGTGCGGGCGCGGGCGGTGTCGGCCGGGATGCGGGAGATCGGCGCGGTGACGGTGGGGGAGCGCCCGACCCGGGTCTGCGTGGCCCTGGTCGGGCTGCTGGTCGCCGGGCTCACCGGCCTGATCGACGCCGACCTGACCGCCGGCACGATCACCATGGCCACCACGGTCTGGGTGCTGCTCGCCGGGTTCGGCCTCGGCCAGTTGCTCTCCGCCGTCCGCCGCGCCCTGGTCGACGCCGGCTGACCGCCGCGTGCCCGCGCGGCGGTCGGCGACACCTCACCAGGCCGGGCCGACCGCCTCGGCGACGATCTCCGCGGACAGCGTGACCATGGGCAGGCCGCCGCCCGGGTGGCTGGAGCCGCCGACCAGCCAGAGCCCGGCCGCCGGGCCCCGGTTGGCCGGGCGCAGCAGCCCGCCCGCGGTGCCGTAGATCGCCCCGCCCGGCGCGCCGGTGGCCGCGTCCAGGTCGGCCGGGGTACGGATCTCCCGGAACACCAGCCGGTCCCGCACGTCGGCCCCGCGCTCGGCCAGCACGTCGAGGATCCGGTCCGCGTACGCCTCGGCCAGCCCGGGCCGCCGCCAGTCCACAGCACTCGCGGCGGTGCCGTGCCGGGGCGCGTTGACCAGCACGAACCACGCCTCGTGGCCGTCCGGCCGGACCGCCGGGTCGTCGGCGGCGGTGACGAACACGGTCGGGTCGGGCGCCGGGCGGGCCCGCACACCGCGACCCGGGTCACCGAACACGGCGTCGAACTCGGCGTCGTAGTCGCGGGGGAAGAAGACGTTGTGGTGGGCCAGCCCGGAGTCGCCGCGTACGCCCAGCAGCAGCACGAACCCGGCCAGGCTGCGGTCGGTGAGCGCGGCCAGCCGGCGCGGGTCGGGCAGCAGGTCCCGGTAGACGGTGAGCGCGTCCACGTTCGCCACCACCACGTCGGCGGGCACCGGCGCGGCCGTCCCCGCCACGCGTACCCCGTGCACCCGCCCGCCCGCGGCGTCGATCCGGGTCACGGTGGCGCCGGTGCGCACCACCACGCCCAGGTCCAGGCAGCGCGACAGCAGCGCGTCGGCGAGCGTGCCCAGCCCGCCGCGCAGGTACCAGCCGCCGTACGCCAGCTCGGCGTAGGGGACGGCGACGAGCGCGGCCGGGGCGCGGCGCGGGTCGGCGCCGGTGTACGTGGCGTACCGGTCCAGCAGCATCCGCAGCCGCGGGTCGGACAGGTGGCGGCGGCCCAGCCCGCGCAGACTGCGGCCGGGGCCGATGGCGGCCAGGTCGCCCAGCCGCCAGGCCAGCGCGGCCAGGTCGCGGGGCGAGTCGACGGTACGGCGCAGGATGTCCCGGTGCGAGGCCGCCCACACCCGGCCGGCGCGCCGCCACAGCCCCCGCCAGTCGGCGGCGGACCGGTCGCCGAACGCGGTACCGATTCGGGCGGCGAACTCGTCCGGGTCGGCGCAGGAGTCGAGCGTGGGCCCGCCATCGGGGAAGACGTGCCGCACGATCGGGTCCAGCGGGACCAGGTCGAGGTACTCGTCGAGCTTCGCCCCGGTCGCCTCGAACAGGTCGTGGAAGACATGCGGCAGCGTGAACAGGCTCGGACCGGTGTCGAAGTGCCACACCCCCTCCGGGGTGTGGTGGGCGTACCGGCCGAGCTTGCCCCCGACCGTGCCGGCCCGTTCGAGGACGGTGACCTCGTGCCCGGTGACCGCGAGCCGGGCGGCGGCGGCGAGCCCGCCCACCCCGGCGCCGATGACCACGATGCGCGCCATGGCGTGCCCCTCCTAGGTGACCGGGCGACCCCGCCAGGTGAGCCGGTGTCGCTTCCGCAGATGGTACGACCGGACGGTCAGCCAACCGAGGACCACGACCGACACGGGGTGGCCCAGCGCGTCGGGCCACGCCCGCCCGCCGGTGGCGCGGGCGCTGACCACCCGTCCGGCGACGCCGGCCAGGTAGGCCAGGAACGCCACAGCGGCCACCGCCGGCGCGCCCGCGAGCAGCGCCCCGACGGTCAGCAGCGGCGGCACGACGTAGAGCGCGAACAGCAGCGCCAGCACGGCCGCCGCGGCGGTGGGATGCCCGAACGTCGCCCACAGCGACTTGGTGTAGCCGTCGCGCAGCTGCGGCCAGGTGTCGTACATCCGGCAGGACGCCAGCCGGGACCCGTCGGCGAGCGCGATCCGCCCGCCGGCCCGCTTCACCGCCCGGGCCAGCTCGATGTCCTCCAGCACCTTGTCGGCCACCGCCGCGTGCCCGCCGGCCCGCAGGTAGCCGGCCCGGTCCACGACCAGGAACTGCCCGCCCGCCGCGGCCAGCGAGGGCCGCCGCGAGCGTTCCATCGCCCGCAGCGGCAGGAACGTCAGCCACAACCACTGCAACAGCGGCTGCACCAGCCGGTCGGCCGCCGTCCGCACCACGATCCGGGGGTACGGCGACAGCAGCGCCGCGTCAGCCGCGCGCAACTCGGTCACCGCCGCCGCCACCGCGTACGGGGTGAGCACCACGTCGGCGTCGACGAAGGCCAGCACGGCCGGTTCCGGGCCGGTACGGGTGGCGAGCTGCCAGCAGGCGTGCGGCTTGCCCAGCCAGCCGGGCGGCGGGGCGACGCCGGTGAGCAGCGTGACCCGGGGATCGTCACCGGCCACCGCGCGGACCACGTCGGCGGTGCCGTCGGTCGAGCCGTCGTCGAGCACCACGATCCGCAGATCCGGTACGCCGCGCTGGGCCAGCAGCGCGCGCAGGCAGGGGCTGACCCGTTCGGCCTCGTCGCGCAGCGGCAGCAGCACCGCCACCGGCTCGGTCACCTCGGCCGGGCCGGCGGTGGGGCGGCGCAGCCAGGCGTACGCGTTGACGAGCGTGTGCCCGGTGAGCGCGGCGACCACCACGGCCGGCGCGAGGGCGGCGATCATGCCGGGGCGTCGACGCGCGGCGCCGGCTGCGGCGTGCCGGCCCGGTCCTGGCGGGCCCGCCACAGCGTCACCGCGAGCGGCACCGCCGCCACCGCCATCCCGGCCGCGCCCCACAGCGCCGACGCGGGCAGCCGCAGGAACACCGCGTGCGCCAGCACGCTGGAGGCGTACGTCCAGAGGTAGAGCGCGAACATCGGGGCGTCCCGGCCGTCGACCCGGTCCGCCGACGGCCCGGCGAGCGGGCGCAGCGCGACGGCGATCAGCACCGCGAAGCCCAGCCAGCCCAGGTAGTTGCTGACCGGGATGCCGGGCAGCCCGGGCAGCGCCGGGGTGGCGTCGAGCCAGGTCCAGTAGCCCTCGGCCACCATCTGCGGGTCGAGGAACAGGTCCCAGGCGGCCAGCCCGACCGCCGAGAGCGCGATCCGGGCGGCCCGGGAACGGACCAGCCGGACCGCGGTGAGCCAGGCCGGCCAGGCCATCCAGGTCCAGGCGAGCGGGATGATCAGCGGCACCCCGGCCAGCTTCGGGCCCAGCTCGCCCGAGTAGTCGTAGCTGCCGAACGGGAACCCGGTGGCCACACCGATCGCCTCCACCGCGAACCCGCCGCCGGTGACCACCGCGACCAGCGCGACGGCGGTACGGGCGCCCCGGGTGAGCAGCGCGTGGCCGACCGAGAGCAGCCAGCCGAGCACCACGGTGGCCACCGTGAGCCCGGCCCGGGTCGCGCCGCCGGTGAGCGGGTAGCAGATCTGGGCGAGCACCAGCACGGCCAGCAGCGCCCAGGGCAGCCGGGCGCGGACCACCGTGCTCATGACGCGTCCGGCGGGGGCAGCGGCAGGTCCCGGCCGAGCACGCCGAACGGCCGCTCGTCACCGGGGAAGTGGAAGTGGCGCAGGACGTCGACGAAGCCGAACCGGCGGTACAGCCGCCAGGCCCGGGACTTCTCCTCGTCGGCCTCCGGTGTGGACAGCAGCGTGGTGTCGCCCTCGGCCACGGCGAGCAGCGCGCGCAACTGGCGGGCGCCCAGGCCGTGCCCCTGCGCGGGCGGGCGGACGTGCAGCTCGACCACCTCGAACGGGTGGGTCAGCCAGCGCTGCCGGTCCTGCGCGTTCAGCGCCCGGTGCACCTGGTCGTGCCACCACTGCCCGGTGGCGCCCCGGTAGCCGTACCCGAAACCGGCCAGGTGCCCCTCGCTGGTCAGGCTGGCGACGGCGCGGAAGCCGGGCCGGCGGACGTGGGTGGCGATGTAACCGCGGCGGGCCTCCAGCAGGTCGGGCCGGTAGCCCATCGCCTCGCCGTAGACGGCCACCACGTCGTCCAGCCGCCGGACCAGGTCGTCCGGTGTCCACCGCACCAGCCTCATGCGTACCCTCTCGATGTTTCCGGGTCGCCGTCGGCGGCGGCCCAGCCGAGCACCGTACGGTCGCCGACCACGTCGCCCACCGCGAACCGCGCGAACAGTTCCTCCGCGTACCAGCCCTCGGTGGGGGTACGGGTGATCGCGGCGCGGTGCTCCGGGGAACGGTACGCGAACGCGACCAGGTCCGCCGGGTCGCGCCACACGCTCACCGTGCCCTGCCAGCCCAGCGGCGCCTCGCCGACGCCGAAGCGGGCGAGCAGGCCGGGCGCGGTGTGCAGCTCGGCGGCGACCGGCGGGATCGCGCGCCAGAACGTGGCCGCCCGGCGGGCCCGCAGCCGGGCCCGGGTCAGCGCCAGCACCGGCCCGGTGACCCGCCCGCCCGGCGGCGCGCCGAACGGCTCCCGGCCGGACCACCGGCCGCGGCTGGTCAGCGGGCGCAGGTCCACCCGTACCGCGGCGTGGGCGATCCGGGCCCAGGAGCGGGCGACCGGGGAGGCGTCGAAGCCGGCCGCGTCGGCGGGGGAGTCCCAGACCACGAGCGCGGCCCACCGGGTCAGGTCGGCGTCGCCGGGGCCGAAACCGGTGCCGGTCCCGGTGCCGAGCAGCTTGGCGAAGCGCACGCCGGGCAGCCGGCGCAGCCGGGCCGGGTGGGTGGCCATCCGGGCCGGCACACCGGGTACGGCCCGGCGGGGCACACGCCACACGTGCAGCGTGACGAGTCCGGGGTTCACGCCACCTCGGCCGGGGTGCCGGCGGTGATCCGCAGCAGTTCCGCGTACGTGGTGGGGAACACCGCCCGGGGCACGCCGCCGGCCGCCCACACCTCGTCGTACCCGGCCAGTGCGGTGTCGACGACGGTCCGCAGCGGCGCGGGGTGGCCGACCGGGGCGACGCCGCCGATCACCTGCCCGGTGTGCCGCTTGACGAACTCCGGGGTGGCCCGGCGCAGGTGGGTCACGCCCAGCGTGGCGGCCAGCCCCGCGGTGTCCACCCGGTGCGCGCCGGAGGTGAGCACCAGCAGCGGCGCGTCGTCCGCGTCGAAGATCAGCGAGTTGGCGATGGCGCCGACGGCGACGCCGAGCGCCTCGGCCGCCGCGGCCGCGGTGTGCACCGCCTCGGGCAGCAGCCGGACGAGGCTGGCCTCGCCCGATCCGTTCCGCGCGCCCGCGTCGTCGAGCGCGCGCTGCACCGCCTGCACGTTCGGGTGTGGCTGCATGCACCCATTCTTCCCCCACCCCGGTACGGCCCCGCCGGGGGCCGTCGCCCTCCCGTGCGTCCCCGGCGCGTCACACGTTGCGTTTTCGTCGGTGGGGAGGTGTACTGTCAGGGTAGTTAGAACGAGTGTTCGATTCCGGCGCAAAGGGCAAGCGGCTCAGCTCCCCGGCTGGCCCGGCCTGATCCGAGCCGGTCGCGCACCCGTCGAACGCTCCGGAAGCGGTGTTTCGCGGCACCGGCTTCCGGGAGGTGCGGCACCGCGGGCCGCACCGGGTCTCGGACAGTCGCGAGTCCGGGCCCGTCAGGCAGGTCGTCGCCCGCCGCCCACGACCCCCGGGCGGCGGGCGACGGACCCGCCGGCACGCCGGCCGGGTGTGGGTGTGGGGAAGCGTCCACATCCGGCCGGCCGCCACCTGAAAGGGTGCGTCTTCCTCCGCACCGACCGCTCCGGGCGACCGGGCGACGTTCCCCGTCGCGCGACCGCCCGCCCCGGCCACACGCGGAGGAGAGACCCATGCCGACCAGTCCGGCCCAGGCGCCCACGGTGCCCGCGCACGTGCTGCCGCACCGCACCCCCGCCCAGTTGCTCGCGGTGGCCCGCGACGGGCTGGCCGAGGCCGCCCGCACCCGACCCGACGGCCTCAGGTACGCCGCCGCCCACCTCGCGGCGCTGCGCGCCGCCGCCGCCGTGCTCGCCGCCCGGGCCCGCCCCGCACCCACCCGCCGGCACCGGATCACCAGCGTCTGGGTGCTGCTCGCCACGGTCGCCCCCGAGCTGGACGAGTGGGCCGCCTACTTCGCCGCCGGCGCGAGCAAGCGGGCCGCCGCCGAGGCCGGCATCCCCCGCGTGGTCACCGCCCGGGAGGCCGACGACCTGCTGCGCGCCGCCGAGGAGTTCGTGACGGTGGTGGAGACCGCGCTCGGCCTGGCACACCAGCCGGCACTCGACGGCCTGCCCCGCCCGCTGCGGCACGGCGCCTCCGACTCCCCGCCCGCGCCCGGAGCAGCCGCCGCCTGATTCGTGGCGCCCGGCCACCACCGGCGGGACCCCGGGTGGCCGGGCGCCGCACCCACGGCACACGCGTGCCGCGCACGACACGATCCACAGCACCATCCACGGGTGAGGCCCGTGGCGAAACACGACGGGGGGTTGGTCCGATGGCGGGCCGCATGGTGGTCGGTTCCGCCGCCCTGGCCGATCTGGTCCGGCCGGCGAGCGCGCCCGACCCGGCGAGCGGCCACCGGGTGCTTCCCGTGCGGGCCGAGCTGACCGGGCTGCTGCCCAACCGCGGCCTGCGGCGCGGCAGCACCGTCGCGGTCGGCGCCGGCCAGCCCCGCCGCAGCGGTGCCACCTCGCTGATCCTCGCGCTGCTCGCCGAGGCGTCCCGGGCCGGCTCGTGGTGCGCCGTGGTCGGCGTACCCACCTTCGGGGCCGGCGCGGCGGCCGAGGCGGGCATCGCCCTGGACCGGCTGGCCCTGGTGCCCGACCCCGGACCGGAGTGGCCCACAGTGATCGCCGCGCTCATCGACGGGGTCGACGTGGTGGTCACCGCCGTGCCGGCCACCGTCTCCGCCTCGGTCGCCACCCGGCTGGCCGCCCGCGCCCGGCAGCGCGGAAGCGTGCTCGTCCCGTACGGCCGGTGGGACGGCGCGGACGTCACGCTCCAGGTGGTCCGGGGCGTCTGGCAGGGGCTCGGCCCCGGTCGCGGGCGGCTGCGCCGCCGCGAGGTGACCGTCTCGGCCCGGGGCCGGGGCGCCGCCGCCCGTCCCAAGGAGATCAAGGTGTGGCTGCCCGGCGACGAGCTGACCCGGGTTATCCCCCGCTCGGCCGGGCTCGGTGCCCCGTCCGCCGCGCCGTCGCGCCGGCTGCGCGTGGTCGCCCCGCCCGCCCGTACGCTCGCCGCGGCCGGTCCGGCGTGAGCGGCGTACCGCAGCGGACGCTGCTGCTCTGGTGTCCGGACTGGCCGGTCCTCGCCGCCGAGATCGTCGACGGGGTGCCCGCCACCGACCCGGTCGTGGTGCTGCACGCCAACCGGGTGATCGCCTGCTCCGAGCGGGCCCGCGCCGAGGGGATCCGGCGCGGGCTGCGCCGCCGCGAGGCGCAAGGGCGCTGCCCGCACCTGACGGTGGTCGACCACGACCCCGGCCGGGACGTGCGCGCGTTCGAACCGGTGGTGGCCGCCGTGGAGGAGATGGTCGCCGGCGTCGAGGTGATCCGGCCCGGCGCCTGCGCCACGGCGGCCCGGGGGCCGAGCCGCTACCTCGGCGGCGAGGAGGCGGCGGCCGAGCGGATCGTGGAGCACGTCGCGCAGAGCTGCGCGGTGGAGAGCCAGGTCGGCATCGCCGACGGGGTGTTCGCTGCCGGGCTGGCCGCCCGGGAGGGGCGGATCGTGGCCCCCGGCGGCACCCGCGAGTTCCTGGCCGCCCGGCCGGTCGAGGCGCTCGGCCGGCCCGCCCTGGCCGACCTGCTGCGCCGGCTCGGCGTCCGCACCCTCGGCGACTTCGCGGCGCTGCCGGCCGGGGACGTGCTGGCCCGGTTCGGCTTCGACGGGGCGCTGGCGCACCGGCTCGCCGGCGGCCGGGACGACCGCCCGCTCGCGGTCCGGCAGCCACCCGCCGACCTCACCGTCACCGCCGACTACGACGAGCCGGTCGACCGGGTCGACGCCGCCGCGTTCGCCGCCCGCACGCTCGCCGAGCGGCTGCACGAGCGGCTCGCCGGGTACGGGCTGGCCTGCACCCGCCTCGGCATCGAGGCGGTCACCGCGCACGGCCAGGAGCTGCACCGGGTCTGGCGGCACGACGGCCTGCTCACCGCGGCGGCCATCGCCGACCGGGTCCGCTGGCAGCTCGACGGCTGGCTCTCCGGCAGCAACGGCCGGGGCGGGACGCGTCCGGCCCGGCCCACCGCCGGGATCGTCCGGCTGCGACTGGTGCCCGACGGGGTGCTCGCCCAGGCGGGCCTGCAACCCGGACTGTGGGGGGAGACCGGTGAGGAGCGGGAGCGGGCGCACCGTGCGCTGAGCCGGGTACAGGGCATCCTCGGCCCCGAGGCGGTGGTCACCGCGGTGCTCGGCGGCGGGCGTTCCCCGGCCGACCAGGTGCGCCTCGTGCCGTGGGGCGACGAGCGGGTGCCCGCGCGTCCCGGCCCGCCACCCGCCGGAGCACTCCCGGCTCCGGCGCCCGCCTCTGTCGTCGTACCCGCTGGGGGTGGTGCGGGGCGGCGGGCCGGGCGGGGCCGGGCGGTGGCCGAGCCGCCGTGGCCGGGGCGGATTCCGCCACCGTCGCCGGCCGTGGTCCTGCCCGCCCCGCTGCCGGCCGACGTGCGCGACGCGGCCGGGGAGCCGGTCGTGGTGAGCGCCCGGCTGGCGGTCAGCGCGGCGCCGGCCCGGCTCACCGTCGGCGACGGCCGCCCGGCCGAGATCACCGGGTGGGCCGGCCCGTGGCCGGTGGACGAGCGCTGGTGGGCGCCGGCCGAGGCGCGCCGCCGGGCCCGGTTCCAGGTGTGCCTGGCCGACGGCGCCGCCCTGCTGCTCGCGGTCGAGGGCGGGCAGTGGCTGGTGGAGGCGATCTATGACTGAGCGCCGGGAGAGATCTTGGTACGAAAGCGCCCCTCCGGAGGGCGTTTCGTACCAAGATCTCGGGCGGTCGGGTGCCGGGTGGGGGAGGCAACGGTGAGCTTCCACAACCCGAAGATGCCGTGGTCCAAGCTGGAGCAGGTGCTCTCCGGGCGGGCCAAAGGCGAGCGGCACCTGCACGTGGTCGACCCGCTCGCGGTCGACGCCGACGGCGGCGACTCACCGGCCTGGAGCCGCAAGCGCCAGGAATACCGGCCGCCGGAGCTGGCCCGCCCGGACGGCGTGGTGCCGTACGCGGAGCTGCACGCGCACTCCAACTTCAGCTTTCTCGACGGCGCCAGCCACCCGGAGGAACTGGCCGAGGAGGCGGCCCGGCTCGGGCTGACCGCGCTCGCCGTCACCGACCACGACGGCTTCTACGGCGTGGTGCGCTTCGCCGAGGCGGCCCGCGCGCTGCGGCTGCCGACGATCTTCGGCGCGGAACTGTCCCTCGGGCTGCCCGGCCCGCAGAACGGCGAACCCGACCCGCTCGGCCGGCACCTGCTGGTGCTCGCGCACGGCCACGAGGGGTACGCGCGCCTGGCCGCCACCATCTCCCGCGCCCAGTTGCGCGGCGGGGAGAAGGGCCGCCCGGTCTACGGCGAACTGGAGGAGATCGCGGCGGAGCTGCGCGACCACGTGCTGGTGCTCACCGGCTGCCGCAAGGGGCACGTGCCGGCGGCGCTGCTCACCGAGGGCGTCGACGCGGCGGCCCGGGAACTGGACCGGCTCACCGCGCTGTTCGGCGCGGAGACGGTGGCGGTGGAGCTGACCGACCACGGACACCCGGTCGACGCGGACCGCAACGACGCGCTCGCCGAGCTGGCCGCCGCGGCCGGGCTGCCCACGGTGGCCACCGGCAACGTGCACTACGCCACCCCGGGACGGCGGCGGCTGGCCACCACAGTCGCAGCGGTGCGGGCCCGGCGCAGCCTCGACGAGATCGACGGCTGGCTGCCCGCCGCGGCCACCGCCCACCTGCGCAGCGGCGCGGAGATGGCGGCGCGGTTCGCCGCGTACCCGGGCGCGGTGGCGCGGGCCGCGGAGTACGGCGCGGAACTCGCCTTCGACCTCCAGCTCGTGGCGCCGAAGCTGCCGGCGTACCCGGTGCCGCCCGGGCACACCGAGATGAGCTGGCTGCGCCGGCTGACCATGGACGGCGCCCGCGAGCGCTACGGCCCGCCCGAGGCACACCCGGAGGCGTACGCGCAGCTGGAACACGAGCTGCGGATGATCGAAGACCTCGGTTTCCCCGGCTACTTCCTGGTGGTCTACGACATCGTCGCGTTCTGCCGCGCGCAGGACATCTACTGCCAGGGCCGGGGGTCGGCGGCCAACTCGGCGGTCTGCTACGCGCTGCGCATCACCAACGTGGACGCGGTCCGGCACCGGCTGCTGTTCGAACGGTTCCTCGCCCCGGAACGCGACGGCCCGCCCGACATCGACGTGGACATCGAGTCCGACCGCCGGGAGGAGGTGATCCAGCACGTCTACGCCCGCTACGGCCGGGAGCACACCGCCCAGGTCGCCAACGTCATCTCGTACCGGCCCCGGTCGGCGGTGCGGGACGTGGCGAAGGCGTTCGGCTTCTCACCCGGCCAGCAGGACGCCTGGAGCAAACAGATCGACAGGTGGGGTTCGGTCGCCGCGGTCGACGTGGCGGACATCCCGGAGCAGGTGGTCGCGTACGCCAACGAGTTGCAGACGTTCCCCCGGCACCTGGGCATCCACTCCGGCGGCATGGTGATCTGCGACCGGCCGGTGATCGAGGTGTGCCCGGTGGAGTGGGGCCGGATGCCCGGCCGCAGCGTGCTCCAGTGGGACAAGGACGACTGCGCGGCCGTCGGCCTGGTCAAGTTCGACCTGCTCGGCCTCGGCATGCTGTCGGCGCTGCACTACGGCTACGACCTGATCGGGTCCAGCCTCGACCTGGGCGACATGGACCTGGACGACCCCGAGGTCTACGACATGCTCTGCCGGGCCGACTCGGTGGGCGTGTTCCAGGTGGAGAGCCGCGCCCAGATGGCCACGCTGCCCCGGCTCAAACCGCGCGAGTTCTACGACCTGGTGGTGGAGGTGGCGCTGATCCGGCCCGGCCCGATCCAGGGCGGCTCGGTGCACCCGTACATCCGGCGCAAGAACGGCCAGGAGCCGGTCACGTACGCGCATCCGCTGATGCGCAACGCGCTGGAGAAGACGCTCGGCGTACCGCTGTTCCAGGAGCAGCTCATGCAGCTCGCCATCGACCTGGCCGGGTTCGACGCGGCCGGCGCCGACCAGCTGCGCCGGGCCATGGGGGCGAAACGCTCGGTGGAGCGGATGGCGCAGATCGCCGACCGGCTCTACGCCGGGATGGCCGAGCGGGGCATCACCGGGGAGCTGGCCGACGACGTCTACCGCAAGCTCACCGCGTTCGCCAGCTACGGCTTCCCGGAGAGCCACGCGATGAGCTTCGCCTACCTGGTGTACGCCAGCTCGTGGCTCAAGCGCTACCACCCGGGCCCGTTCCTGGCCGCGCTGCTCAACGCCCAGCCGATGGGCTTCTACTCGCCGCAGACGCTCGCCGACGACGCCCGCCGGCACGGCGTCGAGGTGCGCCGGCCGGACATCAACGCCAGCGGCGCCAAGGCGGTGCTGGAGTCCACGCCGCAGACCCGGTGGGGCAGCGTGCCGGGCGAGCCGCCGCACGCCTGGGGGCTGGGCGGTCCGGCGGTCCGGCTCGGGCTGGGCAGCGTCCGTACCCTCGGCGAGGACGTGGCCGAGCGGATCGAGGCGGAACGGACCGCGCACGGGGCGTACCGGGACATGCCGGACCTGGCCCGCCGCGTCGGTCTCACCGCCGCGCAGCTGGAGGCGCTGGCCACCGCCGACGCCTTCGCCTGTTTCGGGCTGACCCGGCGGCAGGCCCTCTGGGCCGCCGGCGCGGCGGCCCAGGACCGGCCCGGCCGGCTGCCCGGCACGGTGACCGGCGCGGACCCGCCCACCCTGCCCGGCATGGCCGCGGTGGACCGCCTGGTCGCCGACGTCTGGGCCACCGGCCTGTCCCCGGAGAGCCACCCGGCCCGGTTCATCCGGGACCGGCTCGACGAACTGGGCGCGGTGCCGATCGCCCGCCTCGGCCAGGTGCCGCCCGGGCAGCGGATCCGGGTCGGCGGGATCGTCACCCACCGGCAGCGCCCGGCGACCGCCGGCGGCGTCACGTTCCTCAACCTGGAGGACGAGACCGGGATGCTCAATGTCACTTGCTCCCCGGGGTTGTGGCAGAGATACCGTCGAATCGCCCGCACCAGCGGAGCACTGGTGGTGCGGGGCCGGCTGCAGCGGCACGAGGGCGTCACGAACCTCACCGCGGACCGGCTGGACGCGATCGAGCCGCCCGTCACACCGGCATCCAGGGATTTCCGTTGATGGAGTGATCCACATTACGGTTTCCGCGAGCCGGAGGCGGGAGACTCCCGACGCGGGTGGGCAGAGTGGCCCACCCGGGGTATGGGGGATGAACAGATGACCTTTCACCGCACGTACGCCGGTGGCGTGGCGAACGCCCGGCGGACCCGCCTCGGCGCCGACTGGGCGCCCACCCACGAGGCCGAGCCGCGGGAGTACCAGGTGACCGACGGCCCGGTGGCCAACAACCAGCGCTCCCGCGCCGAGGACGACCCCGCCGGCGGCGGCGAGTCCTGAACCCGGGCCGGGGGGTGACTAGGCTCGGCGCGTGGAGCAGATCCGAACCCTCACCCCCCGCACCGCCGTCATCTGGTCGGTGGTCCGGGCCGAGCTGGACCGGCGGGCCGGCGAACGACTCTCCGTGCTCGACGTCGGCGGCGGGACCGGCGGCTTCGCCGTCCCGCTCGCCGAGGCCGGTCACCGGGTCACCGTGGTCGACGCCAGCCCCGACGCGCTCGCCGCGCTGACCCGCCGGGCCGCCGAGGCCGGGGTCGCCGATCGGGTACGCGCGACGCAGGGCGACGCCGACGCGCTCACCGGACTCGTCGAACCGGCCACCGTGGACCTGGTGCTCTGCCACTCCGTCCTCGAAGTGGTCGACGACCCGGAACCGGTCATGTCCGCGCTGGTCACCGCGTTGCGCCCGGGTGGCGCGGCGAGCGTGCTCGTCGCCGGGCGGGCCGCTGCCGTGTTCGGCCGGGCGATGAACGGGCAGCTGGACGCCGCCGCCGCGCTCGCCGCCGACCCGCACGGCACCACCGGCGGCCGGGACACGCTGCGCCGCCGCTACGACGCCGCCGACGCGAGCGCGCTGCTCACCGCCGCCGGCCTCGTCGTGGAGGAGATCCACGGGGTACGAGTGCTCGCCGACCTGCTCCCGGCCGCGGTGGCCGACGGACAGCAGGCCGCCCTGGTGGAGCTGGAGCGCGCCCTCGCCGCCCGGTCCCCGTACCGCGATCTCGCCGCCCAGCTGCACCTGTTCGCCCGCCGCCCGGCATGACCGGCCCGGCTCCCGGCCCGCTGGACCGGGTGGCGCCGCGCTACGACGGCGGCTGCCTGACCGACGTGCTGCCCAGCGCGCTGGCGCTGCTCGGCGTACCGGGCGCGGCCGACCGGCTCGGCCTGGTCCCGCACCTGACCGGGGTGCGTCGGATCGCGGTGTTGCTCGTCGACGGCCTCGGCTGGTACCAGATCCCCACCGCCGCCCCGTACGCCCCGACACTCGCCGGCCTGGCCGCCACCGTCGGCCGGCCGCTCACCACCGGCTTCCCGTCGACCACCCCGACCAGCCTGGTCAGCCTCGGCACCGGCACCGGATCCGGCGCGCACGGAGTGCTCGGCTTCACCGTCCGGGTGCCCGGCACCGACCGGGTGCTCAACCACGTCGACTGGGCCGGCGACCCGGACCCGGCGAGCTGGCAGCCGGTGCCCACCTGGTACCAGCGGGCGCGCGCCGCCGGGGTCGCGGTGACGGTGGTCAGCCGTCCCGAGTTCGCCGGCAGCGGCCTGACGCTCGCCGCCAACCGGGGCGGCGACTATCGGGGCGCGGCCGGTGTCGACGCGCTCGCCGCCCGGATGCTGGCGGCGCTCGCCGCCGGGGACGGGCCCGCACTCGTCTCCGGCTACCACCCCGACCTGGACCGGCACGGGCACCTCAGCGGCGTGGACTCCGCACCCTGGCGGACCGCCGCCGCCGCTGTGGACGCGCTGCTGGCCCGGCTCGTCGACGGGCTGCCGCCGGACGCCGCGCTGCTGGTCACCGCCGACCACGGCCAGCTCGACGTGCCCGCCGGGCACCGGATCGACCTGGACGCCGACCCCCGACTGCGGGCCGGGGTACGGGTGGTCGCCGGCGAGCCCCGGGTTCGCTACCTGCACGTCGAGCCGGGTGCCGAAACCGACGTGGTGGCCGCCTGGACCGAGGTGCTGGGCCCGGCCGCGCAGGTGCTGACCCGGGCCGAGGCGGTGGCGACCGGCTGGTTCGGCCCGGTGCCCGAGGCACACCTGGCCCGGATCGGCGACGTGGTGGTGGTCTGCCGGGACACGTACGCGGTGGTCGCCACCCGTTCCGAGCCGCCGATGGCATCACGGCTGGTGGCGTACCACGGCGCGGACACCGCCGCCGAGATGACGGTCCCGCTGCTGGTGGTCCGGGGCTGACCTCGGTTCGTCCGTGCCTGCGCGCTGCGGCCCTGACCGGCCCCGCCTCGTCCGGGGCCGGCGGGCGGTGGCCGCGGGCCTGGGTCTCGTGCGGGGCCGGCGGGCGGTGGCCGCGGGCCTGGGCGGTGGGGTTGTCGGACCGGCGGGCTAGCCTGCTGGCATGGGCCGTAGCCAGTCGTTGCCCCGGGGCGGTGACCCGCGCTTCGGGCCGGACGCCGACGACACCGGCTGCACCATCCTGCACGTCGACATGGACGCGTTCTACGCCTCCGTGGAGGTGCGCCGCCGCCCCGAGCTGCGCGGGCGGCCGGTGGTGGTGGGCGGCGTCGGCCCGCGCGGCGTGGTCAGCTCCGCGAGCTACGAGGCCCGGCGGTACGGCGTCCGCAGCGCGATGCCCACCGCCCGCGCCCGCGCGCTCTGCCCCGGCGCGGTCTACCTGCCGCCCGACTTCGCCGCCTACACCGAGGCGTCACGGGCGGTCATGCGGATCTTCCGGGACGTCACCCCGCTGGTCGAGCCGCTCTCACTGGACGAGGCGTTCCTCGACGTGGCGGGCGCCCGCCGGCTGTTCGGCCGGCCCGCCGACATCGCGGCACTGATCCGCCGCCGGGTCGCCGAGGAGCAGCAACTGACCTGCTCCGTGGGCGTGGGGCCGAGCAAGTTCGTGGCCAAGCTCGGCTCCACCCGGGCCAAGCCCGACGGCCTGCTCGTGGTTCCGGCCGCCCGGGTGCTGGAGTTCCTGCACCCGCTGCCGGTGTCCGCCCTGTGGGGCGTGGGGGAGCGTTCCGCGGACGCGCTGCGCCGCCTCGGCCTGCGTACCGTGCGCGATCTCGCCGAGGCGCCGGCGGGCCTGCTGCGCCGGGCGGTCGGCGAGTCGTCCGCCACCCACCTGCACGAGCTGGCCTGGGGGCGTGACCCGCGCGGGGTGACGCCCGAGCAGGTGGAGAAGTCGATCGGCGCGGAGGTCACGTTCGACACCGACGTGAGCGACCCGGACGAGATCCGGCGGTCCCTGCTGGCCCTCGCCGACAAGGCGGGCGCTCGGCTGCGGGCGGCCGGACAGGTGGGCCGCACGGTGTCGCTCAAGGTCCGCTTCGCCGACTTCCGGACGATCAGCCGCTCCCGCACGCTCGCCGTGCCCACCGACACCGCCCGGGAGATGTTCGACACGGCCTGGGCGCTGTGGGGCGTGCTGGCCCCGGGGGAGCCGGTTCGGCTGGTCGGTGTCCGGATGGAAGGTCTCGCCCCCGCCGGGGAGACCCCGCAGCAGCTCACCCTCGGTGCGCCCGAGCGCGGCTGGCGTGAGGCGGAGGCGGCAGCCGACGCGGCGGCTGCCCGATTCGGGCGGTCCGTCATAGGTCCGGCCAGTCTTCTCGGCCGTCGTGATACACGACAAGTCGAAAAACCGACCCGGCCGTAGGTCGTCCCGCTTTCCGACGCGCGGGGGCCCTCGTAGACTTGCGGGTAAGCAGCCGGTTGGCTGCCACGGTCTGTCGGCCCGACCGGGCCGACCAACGTGACCGGGGAGGAGTGCCGTGCCGCTCTCGGAGCACGAGCAGCGGCTGTTCGAGCAGATCGAGCGGTCGCTTGCCGAGGACCCCAAGTTCGCCTCGGCCGTGCGCGCCAGCGACCCGCGTTTCCACGCGCGGCGTCGCGTGCTCGTCGCTGCCGGCGTGGTCGTCGCTGGTCTGGCCCTGTTGATCTACGGTGCCGTGATCAAGATTCCCGCGGTGGCCGTGGCGGGTTTCGTCGTCATGCTGGCCTCGTTGGGCTACGCGGTGCAGTCGCACCGCCGATCCCAGTCGCCCGACCTGCACGTGGTCGGCGGCACAACGAGCCGGCGTCGTCCCCGTGGCCGCAGTGGTGGTGGCCGCCGGGGCTCCTTCCTCGACCGGATGGAGGACCGCTGGCGGCAGCGCCCGGAGGGCCACCGCTGAACGCGTCCCGCCCCTGAGCCGGGGCGGGAAACCGGCGGCGCCTCCGTGACAGCTCGGCAAGCGCCGCCGGGTTGACCTGCTGCCGGTAGCCGTGGCGCACGCGGGCGAGGGCGCGCCCTCAGTCGTGCCCGAAATCGAGCTCACCGTCCCGCCGTGGCGGCGCGACCTCTCGCGGTCCGCGTCCCGTGGACATCCCCGCGCCTCCGTCAGCACGTGATGCGCGCCCGGTTTACACCCGCACGGACTGTCACCGTCGAGCATCCCTCCCCACCTCAACGCGACCACCTGCCCGAGCTGCCCGGCCATTCGCCGTCAGCCCGCCCCGCCCCGCGCGATCTCGCACTCCCAGCCCGAGCCGCGCCCCGATTACCTCCCTCGCGTGTCTCCCTCCCCGCGATCTTGCACTTTCGGCCCGAGTCGTGCCCCGAATGTCCCGTTCACCCGGGCACGAACTGCAAGATCGCGGATCGTCCCGGCCTGGGGCGCGGGGGCCGGCTGCCCATTCCGTCCGTCCCATCAGCCATGCGTCGCCCGACACGCCGGCATCCCGGGACCGCAGCAGATCTTGGTAGGAAAGTGCCCCTATGGGGGCCATTCCGTACCAAGATCTCGGGCGGATCCGGCCCGGACCGCACAGGGGGCAGCGTCCAGAAGCGGTGATCAAGGAGTTTGTGTCGTCAGCGGGGCTGGAATCGGACACAAACTCCTTGATCAACGCCGGGAGGGCGGGAGGGTGGGAGGGTGGGGGAGGGGGCGGGGGGCGGGAGCCGGGGTCAGCGGGCGGGGCGGTGGGCCAGGAGGCGGCGCGGGCTCCAGCGCGTCATCCGCTGCCGGATCTGACCGCTCGTGGTCACCACCCGGGCCGACCGCTCGGCCAGACCGGTGCGCCAGCGATGCAGCACCGACGGGGGCAGCAGCGCGGCCAGCAGCCGGGTACGGCGGTCCGCACCCGCCGCCAGCGCACCCCGGACCGTGCGCAGCGCCGGCTGCAACTCGGCGTCGGTCAGCGGGTCACGGGCGTAGCGGGCGCGTTCCTCGGCGCGGCCGAGCAGGCGTACCCCGGTCGCGGCGTCCCCCCGCTCGGCGAGCGCCTCCCGGGCCAGCCGCTCGGCGGTGGCCCGTGGGGTCTCCGTGCGGTCCACCCGGACGTGGAAGTCGACGAGCGTGTCGAGCAGTTCGTCCCAGGCGGCGTGCGCGTCGGCGCGGGCCGCCTCGGCGTCCACGCCGACCACGACCGGCCGTGTCTCGCCGCGCTGGCCCGGCACCGGCAGCGCGGTGGCCGCGGGCGTGACCGTCCGGACGCGCCGGCGGCGGCGCAGGGCGGAGCGGCGCAGAGCGGGTACGGCGAGCAGCGCCAGCAGCACCAGCGCACCGGCGAGCCACCACGGCCAGACCGGGCTCTCCTCCGCGGGGCCGCCCTGGTCCAGGGTCAGGCCCTGGTCGGTGTCCTTGTCGAGCCGGTCCGCCTCGTTCGGCCCGGCCGACGGGCCGGCCGCGTCGGGAGCGCTGGTGCTGCCGGCCGAGGGGGTGACCTCCTCGGGGGCGTCGATGTCCGGCGCCCACGCGGAGCGGACCGAGCCCGACACGGCCGCCGCCGGGGTGGCGTCGAACGGCACCCAGCCGATGCCGTTGAAGTTGACCTCGGTCCAGGCGTGCAGGTTGCGGTTGGTCAGCACGTACGTGCCGCCGTCGGCCTTGCTGCCGTTGGTGAACCCGACGGCGACCCGGGCCGGGATGCCGGCGGCCCGGACCAGCCAGGCCATCGCCGCGGCGTACTGCTGGCAGTAGCCGACCTTGGTGGCGAGGAAGTCGGTGATGTCGTCGCCGCTGCTGCCGTTGCGGGTGGACAGCGAGTAGGTGAAGCCGTTCTCGACGGAGAAGTAGTCGTAGATCGCCCGGACCTTGTCGTAGTCGTTCGACTTGCCCTTGACCAGCTCCGCGACCAGTTCCTCGACGGCCGGGACGGACGGCCGCTCGGTCTGCTGCCGCATCACCGGGCTGTCCGAGGGCAGTGAGCGGGCCGCGCGCAGCGCCGCCGGACTGAAGGTGGACCGTACGTAGTCGAACGAGTAGCTCTTGCCGCGGGCGTTGTCCCGGTTGGAGAAGACGACCTGCTGGTTCGGGTCGTACCGCCAGTTGCCGTTGAGGTCGTCGGTCTTGACCGGCTCGGCGTAGACCGGCATCAACGGCATGTTCAGGTTCTTCGTCACCTCGACGGTGGCGCGGTAACGCTGCTGGTCGACGCCGCGCGGGGCGCGTTCGCCCGGGTCGGGCAGCGGGCGGGTGATCGGTTCCCCGCTCGGCACGCGTGCCTGGAAGCCGCTCGGCCGCAGCTCGTCCACCACGCCCAGGCGCAGATAGAACGGGGCCGTCTCGTTGGTGCTGACCTTGACCAGCTCGATCTCTTCGCTCTGGTTGAGCTGGCCGCTGAGCGCCGCGAACAGGTCGACCCGGCCGGAGCTGCCGCCCTGCCCAGGCCGTCCGCTGCCGTCGCCCGGCCCGGCGCCGACGTTGTTCAGCAGCCCGCCCGTCATCCCGGGCACGGCCAGCGGCAGCGCCACCGCCACGATCACGCCGACCACGGCGAGCCGCCGCCCGGCCGCGGCCAGCGGGGACGCCTCCCAGACGTCCACGTCGCGTCCCTCGCCGGTGAACCGGCGGCCGAACCGGCGTACCCGGTCGACGTTGTCGGTGACCAGCAGCCAGAGGTAACCGGCGGCGCCCACCACGAACGGGGTGGCCGGGACGCTGTCCACGTACACCGCGACCGGCACCGAGTAGATGGCGAGCATCGGCAGGCCGGCCAGCGCGGGCCGGCGCAGCCCGACCGCGAGCACGTCCACCACCACGGCGACCGCGCCGATGCCGAGCACCGCGAGGAACAGCAGCGAGTCGACGTCCGGCACCTTCACGCCGTACGAGCGCATGTCCTGCAACGACGTCTGGAGCAGGTCGCCGAAGTGGCCGAACGTGGCCGGGGTCGGCACGAACGCGAGCAGTTCGGTGCCGCCGGGGAACACCCACGTCAGGCCGAGGGTCAGTCCGGCCAGCATGGCCAGCACCTGCCCCCACAGCGGCATCCGGCCCAGGCGGCTCAACGCGGCCGAGCCGGCCACCACGGCGACCACGACGGCGGCCTGGATCAGCCAGGTCCAGCGTTCGAAGATCGCCGACAGCGGGGCCGCGGCCAGCAGCGTCGCCGCCGCGGCGACGAACCCGATGTTGCGGTGCGCGGTCACAGGACCATCCTTCCGGTCATCGCCGTCCGCCGGCCACCGTCTCGGCCATGGCCGCCCGCAGTGCGAAGCCCTGCGAGCCGCGCCCGGCCTGCGGCCACACCATCGGCAGCCGGGTGCCGTGCTCCACCCCGACGACCCGCCAGCCGCTCTGCAGCAGCGCGAGCGCGGCGGCGCCGTGCGCTCGTTCCGCCTCGGTCCGGGCGTTGGCCGGGAGGTTGAGCCAGGTGTTGCTGTCGAGCAGGAACGCCACGCAGGTGGCGCCGTTGCCGCGCAGCCCGGCCAGCAACTCCGCCTCGGCGGTGCCGAGCGTGCCGAGCAGCGCGATGATCAGGCCGCCGTCGGCGCGCTGCCGGACCTGCTGCACCAGCGTGGTGATCTCACCGCGCCGGTCCAGATGCACGTCGGCGAGGTGGTCGAGCAGCAGCCCCTCGCCGCCGGCCTCGGTGGCCCCGACGTCGGCGCCGTTGCCGGTGACCAGCCGCAGCTTGTAGCCGGCCTCGCGCAGGTGCACGGCGATGCTGGCGGCGGCCGAGACCGCCCACTCGAAGCTGGCCGTCGGGCCCTCGCCCCGGTGCCCGGCGGCGCGGGTGTCGAGCACCACCGTGGCCCGGCTCTCCCACGGCTGCTCCTCGCGGCGCACCATCAGCTCACCGGTGCGGGCGGTGGACTTCCAGTGCACCCGGCGCAGGTCGTCGCCCATCCGGTATTCCCGGGTCGCGGCGTCGTCCTCGCCGTGCACCGCCACCGAGCGGGCCCGGCTGTCGCCGCTGCCGGCGTACTCACCGGGCAGCCGCACCGCGGGCAGCGGGGTGACCTGCGGGATCACCGTGAGGTGGTCGGTGCTGGGGAACGACCGGGTCAGCTCGCAGAGGCCGAACGGGTCGGTCAGCCGGATCACCAGCGGCCCCACCTCGTAGCGGCCGCGCACGTCCGCGCGGACCGTGTACGCCACGGAGCTGGCCTGGTGCGCGCCGAGCCGCTCCAGCACCACCCGGGGCCGGCTGCCCAGCGCGTACGGCAGGCGGTCCTCCAGCAGCAGCGTGCCGGTGGGCAGCCGGGACAGGTTCTGCAGCCGCAGCACCACGCGGGAACTGGCGCCGACCGGCACCCGGTGCGGCTCCAGCGACCGGTTGCAGGCCAGCTTGTACCGGCTGCGCCCGACGTACGCGGCGGCCAGCAGCGGCAGCACGGCGAGCAGGACGGCCACCCGGAGCAGGTCCTTCTCGCCCAGGATGCCGGCGGAGATCGCGGCGGCCACCGCGGCCGCCAGGAAGGAGCGGCCGCGGGTGGTCAGCCCACGCAGGCCGTCACGCACGTCACGGCCTCCGCGGCTCGTACGGCCCGCGGCCGTTGTTGCCGCCGCCGGGCCGGGTGTCGTACGGCGAGCGCTGCCGGTCGTGCGGGAGCGGCAGGCGGTGCACCAGCTCGGAGACGATCGCGTCGGTGGTGCGCCGGGCCAGCTGGGCGTCCGCGGTCGGGATGATCCGGTGCGCCAGCACCGGCACCGCGAGGACCTGGAGGTCGTCCGGCAGGACGTAGTCGCGGCCCTCGAGGGCGGCCACCGCGCGGGCCGTGCGCAGCAGCTGGAGCGTGGCCCGCGGGGACGCGCCGAGCCGCAGGTCGGGGGCCTCCCGGGTGGCGGTGACCAGGTCGATCGCGTACTGCTTGACTGCGTCGGCGACGTGCACCTGCCGGACGTGGCCGATCAGGCGGCGGACGGTGGCCGCGTCGGAGACCGGCCGCAGCCCCGGCAGCGGGTCGGTGGCGCCGTGCCCGTCGAGCATGGCCAGCTCGGCGCGCGGGTCCGGGTAGCCCATGGCGATGCGGGCGGTGAACCGGTCGCGCTGCGCCTCGGGCAGCGGGTAGGTGCCCTCCATCTCGATCGGGTTCTGCGTCGCGATCACCATGAACGGCGTCTGCAACTGGTAGGTGACCCCGTCGACGGTGACCTGCCGCTCCTCCATGCACTCCAGCAGCGCCGACTGGGTCTTCGGCGAGGCCCGGTTGATCTCGTCGCCGACCACCAGGTTGGCGAAGACCGCGCCGGGGCGGAACTCGAAGTCGTGCGTCTCCTGGTTGTAGACGCTGACGCCGGTGACGTCGCTGGGAAGCAGGTCGGGGGTGAACTGGATCCGCCGGACCGAGCAGTCGATGGACCGGGCCATCGCCTTGGCGAGCTTGGTCTTGCCGACGCCGGGCACGTCCTCGATGAGCAGGTGACCCTCGGCCAGCAGCACCGCCAGAGCGAGCCGGACGGTGGCGGTCTTGCCCTCGATGACCTGCTCGATGTTGGCCACGATGGCCTCGCTGGCGGCGCGGAACTCGTCGTGCGGCAGCAGACCGCCCACCTCGTCCCAGGTCTGTTGTGTCACGGGCCTCCTCCTCGTCGCCTGGACGGCAGCTCTCTATAGAGCACCTGGACCCGCCGTTGGGTTCGCGACGCCGAGCCACGTCTGCCGCAGTAATCTCACTGGCCTCTCAGGCTAACCATGTTTGTCGTTACTGCCGACTCCCGCAGGTGGTCGGTCGGTTACGCCCGGAATATTCGCCGGACCGGGGGACCGGCCGCCGGGGGTGGAACGGGCGCGCCGCCGCCGAGGGGTGCGAGGTACACTGCCTGCATGGCCGGGTTCTTCCTGCTTCTTACCGAGCCGTGTTGATGCGCTGAACGCGCGACAGCACGGCCGCCCCTCCTGCGCGAGGGGCTTTTTTGTGCCCGCAGCAGACCGCCCACAATTTTTTTCGAATCGATCCGCGCCGAGGAGACGCCATGAGTGAGGCAGCCGCACCGGCGACCGACATCCCCCCGTTCCGGTACACCGCCGCCCTGGCCGACGAGATCGAGCACCGCTGGCAGGACACCTGGGCGCGGGAGGGCACCTTCCAGGCGCCGAACCCGGCCGGTCCGCTGGCCGACCCCGGCCACCCGCGCGCGGGCGCCGAGAAGCTGTACGTGCTGGACATGTTCCCGTACCCGTCCGGCGCCGGCCTGCACGTCGGCCACCCGCTGGGCTACATCGGCACCGACTGCTACGCCCGCTACCAGCGGATGGCCGGGCGCAACGTGCTGCACGCGATGGGCTTCGACGCGTTCGGCCTGCCCGCCGAGCAGTACGCGGTGCAGACCGGCACCCACCCCCGGACCACCACCGAGGCCAACATCGAGCGGTTCAAGGCGCAGCTGCGCCGGCTGGGGCTGGGCCACGACGAGCGGCGTTCGGTGGCGACCATCGACACCGACTTCTACCGCTGGACCCAGTGGATCTTCCTGCAGATCTTCAACTCCTGGTACGACGCGGACGCGAAGAAGGCCCGGCCGATCGCCGAGCTGATCGCCGAGTTCGAGGGCGGCACCCGCGCCACCCCCGACGGGCGCCCGTGGGCCGAGCTGTCCGTGGGGGAGCGGCGGAAGATCGTCGACGACCACCGGCTGGCGTACGTCTCGGAGGCGCCGGTGAACTGGTGCCCGGGCCTGGGCACCGTGGTGGCCAACGAGGAGGTCACCGCCGACGGCCGCTCCGAGCGCGGCAACTTCCCGGTCTTCAAGCGCAACCTGAAGCAGTGGATGATGCGGATCACCGCGTACGGGGACCGGCTGCTGGAGGATCTGGACACACTGGACTGGCCCGAGCCGATCAAGCTGCAGCAGCGCAACTGGATCGGCCGGTCGACCGGCGCGCACATCGACTTCCCGACGGACGCGGCCCCGGTGCGGGTGTTCACGACCCGGCCGGACACCGTCTTCGGCGCCACCTACATGGTGCTGGCGCCCGAGCACGAGCTGGTCGACGTGCTGACGCCGGCCGCCTGGCCGGAGGGCACCCGGGACGCCTGGACCGGCGGGCACGCCGGCCCGCGTGAGGCCGTCGAGGCGTACCGGAAGGCCGCCTCGGCCAAGACGGACGTGGAGCGGCAGGCGGACAGCAAGGAGAAGACCGGCGTCTTCGTCGGCGCCTACGCCACCAACCCGGTGACCGGCGGGCAGATCCCGATCTTCATCGCCGACTACGTGCTGGCCGGGTACGGCACCGGCGCGATCATGGCGGTACCCGCCCAGGACGAGCGGGACTGGGCCTTCGCCGAGGTGTTCGAGCTGCCGATCGTACGGACCGTACAGCCGCCGGAGGGCTTCGACGGCAAGGCGTACACCGGGGACGGTCCGGCGATCAACAGCGCCGCGCCGGATCGCGGCATCGACCTGGACGGCCTGGGCGTGGCCGACGCGAAGGCGCGCATCATCGAGTGGCTGGAGGCCAACGGGCACGGCGCCGGCGCGGTCACCTGGCGGCTGCGCGACTGGCTGTTCTCCCGGCAGCGCTACTGGGGCGAGCCGTTCCCGATCGTGTACGACGAGACCGGGGCGCCGATCGCGCTGCCCGAGTCGATGCTGCCGGTCGAGCTGCCCGAGGTGGAGGACTTCTCGCCGAAGACGTTCGACCCGGAGGACGCCGACAGCGATCCGGAGACCCCGCTGTCGCGGCGGCGCGACTGGGTGGAGGTGGAGCTGGACCTGGGCGACGGGCCCAAGCGCTACACCCGTGAGACCAACGTGATGCCGCAGTGGGCCGGCTCCTGCTGGTACGAGCTGCGCTACCTGGACCCGACCGACTCGCAGCGCTTCGCCGACCCGGCGAACGAGGCGTACTGGATGGGGCCGCAGCGTCCGGGCGACTGCGGGGGAACCGACCTGTACGTCGGCGGCGCCGAGCACGCGGTGCTGCACCTGCTGTACGCCCGCTTCTGGCACAAGGTGCTGTACGACCTGGGCCACGTCTCGTCGTTCGAGCCGTTCCGCCGCCTGTTCAACCAGGGCATGATCCAGGCGTACGCGTTCGTCGACCCGCGCGGCGCGTACGTGCCCGCCGAGGAGGTCGTCGAGGTCGACGGCCGCTGGTTCCACGGCGAGACCGAGGTCCGGCGCGAGTACGGCAAGATGGGCAAGTCGCTGAAGAACGTCGTCACCCCGGACGACATGTGCGCGGCGTACGGCGCGGACACGTTCCGGGTGTACGAGATGTCGATGGGCCCGCTGGAGGTGTCCCGCCCGTGGGACACCCGGGCCGTGGTCGGCTCGTACCGGTTCCTGCAGCGGGTCTGGCGCACCGTCGTCGACGAGCAGACCGGTGAGCTGCGGATCACCGACGAGCCGGCCGACGAGGCGACCCGGCGGCTGCTGCACAAGGCGATCGACGGGGTCCGCGCCGACATGGACGGGATCCGGTTCAACACCGCCATCGCCAAGCTGATCGAGCTGACCAACGGCCTGACCCGGCTGGCGCGTACACCGCGCGAGGTGGCCGAGCCGCTGGTGCTGATGGTCGCCCCGTTCGCCCCGCACATGGCCGAGGAGCTGTGGCGCAAGCTGGGCCACGAGGACTCGCTGGCGTACGCGGACTTCCCGGTCGCCGACGCGGCCCTGCTGGTGGCCGAGTCGGTCACGTACCCGGTGCAGGTCAACGGCAAGGTCCGGGGCCGGGTCGAGGTGCCGGCCGACGCGACCGAGGAGACCGTCCGCGCGGTGGCGCTGGAGGCGGTGGCCGGCGCACTGGCCGGCAAGGAGCCGCGCAAGGTGATCGTGGTGAAGGGCCGGATGGTCTCGGTCGTCGCCTGACCCGGCCGGTGGGCGTGTCCACATCGGGGACACGCCCACCGCCGGTCATGCCGGCTCGGACCGGCGCCGCCGTTCGGCCCGCCACCAGCGGTGGATGATCAGCACGCTGGCGATCAGGCCGAGGCTGGCCGGCGCGGCCGCGTACCAGTTGATCGAACCGGGCGTGGTCACGGCCGCGCCGATCGCCGCGTAACCGATGGCGGTCGGGGCGGAGGCGATCACGCTGCCGGCCAGGAACGGCAGCACCCGGGCGGCGGTGGTGCCGTAGCCGTAGCTGACCAGCCCGAACCCGGCGATCGGCAGCAGCCGGACGGTCACCACACCGAAGACGCTCTGCCGGGCGAACCAGCCGTCGAGGCGGGCCAGCCGTCCGCGTACCCGCTCGGCGACGAAGTCGCGGCCCAGCGCCCGGCCCACCGTGAAACCGATTGCCGCCGCCAGCAGTGCCGCGCCGAGCGCGTACGCGGCGCCCTGCACCGGACCGAAGATCGCGCCCGCGGCCAGCGTGACGAACGTCCGCGGCACCAGCGCCACCAGCAGCAGCGCGCCGACGACCACCGCCGCGGGCGGACCGTAGCCGCCCAGCGAGTCGGCGAGCCGGGGCAGGTCGGCCGGGTCCGGCCGGGGCGCCAGCAGCAGCGTCACGCCGAACCCGGCGAGCAGCAGCAGGAGCAGCCCGAACCGGCGCGCCGAGGGCTGCCGCAGCAACCCGGCGAGCCGGCGGGCCACCGGTCGCCGCCCGGGCCGGGCGGCGCCGGTCACGGCCTCGGGGCGGCGGCCACCGCGGCGCGGCGCTCGGAGCGGAGGCGGTCGGCCCAGGTGTCGTCGAGCGGGGGGAGCTGGTGGATGCCGGTCGCCCAGCGCAGCAGCAGGTCGGCCAGGTCGGGGTTGCGCGCCAGCGCCGGGCCGTGCGAGTAGGTGCCGAGCAGCTTGCCCCGCCACGCGCCCTCGGTGGCACCGTCGTTGCCGACGCCGGTGGTGACCCGGGCCAGCGGTGACACGCCCGGGCCGAGGTGGGTGCGGCCGCCGTGGTTCTCGAACCCGGACAGGTGCGGGATGCCCAGCCGCGGGTCGACCTCGCCGGCCAGCTCGCCCACCGCCCGGGTGGGGCCGCGGTCGGAGGAGAGGTCGAGCAGCTCCAGGCCGGCGCAGCGGGTGCCCTTGGCGAAGAAGGAGGTGCCGAGCAGCTGGTAGCCGGCGCAGACGCCGAACACCACCGAACCCTGGGCCACCGCCCGGTGCAGGCCGCCGTCGGCGATCAGGCGCTGGGCGCCGAGCGCCTGCGGGCCGTCCTCGCCGCCGCCGAGCAGGTAGATGTCGGCGGTGGCGGGCAGCCGCTGGTCGGAGCGGACCTCCAGCACCTCGACCGGCATGCCGCGCAGCTGGGCCCGGCGGGCCAGGATCAGCGCGTTGCCCCGGTCGCCGTACGTGGACAGCAGGTCGGGATAGATCCAGACGATGCGCAGGCTCTCAGTTGACACGGTCCAGCTCCGCTCGGATGTCCTGGAAGGCGGTGTAGTTGGCGATGACCTCCAGCCGGCCCGGCGGCACGGCGCGGACGGCCTCGTCGAAGCTGCGGACGTGCTGGAACGGCACGCCGTTGACCTCCAGCCGCACCGCCAGGTCGTACGCCCGGTCGCCGGTGATCAGCACCTGCCGGCCGGTCAGCGGGGAGAAGTCCACGTCGAACAGCCAGGAGGTGTCCAGCCCGTCGGGGTCGCGGGCGTTGATGGACAGCAGTGTCGGCGCGACGTCGGCCATGTCGAACGCCTCCAGCCAGCTCGCCGGGTTCTTCGCCAGCAGCAGCCGGATGTTGCGCCCGTCGCGGTCCACCTGGGCGTAGCGGCCGGCCACCGAGGTGACGGTGCCGAGCCGGGACACCGCGTCCACCGGGCGTACGCCGAACTCGGCGGCGACGGCCAGGGCGGTGGCCGCGTTGCCGAGGTTGACCTTGCCGGGGAGCTGGAGCTGGATCTTGTGCCAGGCGCCGGTGGGGTCGAGCACGCCGTCGTCCTCGACCGTCCAGTTCGGCTCGGGGCGGCGCAGCGGGCAGCCCGTGCACCACCACTGCTCGCCGGAGCGCTGGATGGTGGAGCCGCACTCGGGGCAGACCCAGGAGTCGTCGTGCCAGCGCTGCCCGGCGCTGAACCAGGTGACGTGCGGCGGCACGTGACCCTGGGCCGGGTCGGCCGGCGGGCAGGCGGCCCACACCACCATCGGGTCGTCGGCGTTGGCGACCACCCGTACGCGCGGGTGCCGGACCAGGGCGGCGCGCCAGAGCTGCGCCATCATGGCGACCTCCTTGGCGCGGTCGAGCTGGTCGCGGGAGAGGTTGAGCAGCGCCACCACGTGCGGCTCGGTCGCCTCCAGCACCTGGGCGAGGTAGTGCTCGTCCACCTCCAGCACCGCGTACGGCGTGCTGCCGGCCTTGGCCAGCGCCGAGGTGTGGCCGGTGGGCATGTTCGCGCCGAAGGAGTTGGTGGCGACCCGGCCCAGCACGCCGACCGCGGCGGTGGTGAGCCGGGTGGTGGTGGTCTTGCCGTTGGTGCCGGACACCAGGGCGATGGCGCGCCCGGCAGAGAGATGGGCGAGCAGGTCCGGGTCGATCTTGAGGCCGATCCAGCCGCCGATCACCGAGCCGTCGCCACGGCCCGCGGCCCGCGACAGTGCCGCGGCGGTGCGCGACACGGAGCTGGCCACCTTTGCCCGCAAGGGCATCTTCGCGTCCGTCACCCGAGCGAGGTTACCGGACCACCACCTCCGCCAGATCGCCGCCGACGGCGAACCGTTCGGCCGGGGAGGGCGCGGCGGACGGCCGGAGCGCGCGGGGCCGGACGGCGGCGGTCGATGTCGGGTAGCGGACGGTGTGGGGCGCGCCCCACCCCCTCCACTCCGCCCCACCCGCGTTGACGTGCGGTTTTGCGCGCGGAAACGCCACGCCGCGCGGGCGATTCTGGTTGCAGGTGGAGGGAAGTGGAGTAGAGTGGGGCGCGATGGTGAGGCCGGGAGGGCCACACCGGCCCGGGGGGTCAGCGGCGCCGCGAACGCCGCTCAGGGCGAGGGGGTTGGGCCGATGTTCCTCGGCACCCACACTCCGCGCCTGGACGACAAAGGCCGGTTGATCCTGCCGGCGAAGTTCCGGGACGAACTGGCGGGGGGTGTCGTGATCACCAAAGGGCAGGAGCGCTGCCTCTACGTCTTCCCGATGCCCGAGTTCCAGCGGATCGCCGACCAGTTGCGCGCGCAGCCGATGACGAGCAAGGCGGCCCGGGCCTACAGCCGGGTCTTCTTCGCCAGCGCGCACGACGAGGTGCCGGACAAGCAGGGGCGGGTCACCATACCCGGCCACCTGCGGTCGTACGCGGCACTGGACCGGGATCTGGTCGTGATCGGAGCGAGCACCCGGGTGGAGATCTGGGACAAGGCGGCCTGGGAGGCCTACCTCGCGGAGAGCGAAGACGACTTCGCCGACATCGAGGAGGGGGTGCTGCCCGGCGGTCTGTAGGGCGTGACGGCGCCCGACGTACTGCGAGATCTCCAGCCGCTTTCGAGTTCCTGGCACCCCTTCCCCGGTGCCAGGCGCACGATCCGACACGGAGGGCCGCGGCCTCCGGCGGGCGGGAGCGGATGGGGATCTGGCGGTATGGCGAGGCGTCGTGGCGACGACGGACACGTGACGGAACGGTTGGCGAACGGGGTGGGGGTCGAGATGGGGGAGCTACGCGGCACGCACGTGCCGGTGCTGCTCGAGCGGTGTCTCGAGCTGCTGGCCCCCGCACTGGGCCGGCCCGGTCGCACCGTGCACGTCGACGCCACGCTCGGCCTGGCCGGGCACGCCGAGGCGGTGCTCTCGGCGCATCCGGACACGGTGCTGATCGGCCTGGACCGGGACACCGAGGCGCTCGCCCACGCGCGGGTCCGCCTGGCCCGGTTCGCCGACCGGATCCACCTGGAGCACGCCGTCTACGACGAGCTGCCCGAGGTGCTCGACCGGCTCGGTTACCCGGCGATCGACGGGGTGCTGTTCGACCTCGGCGTCTCGTCCCTGCAACTGGACGCGCCCGACCGCGGGTTCGCGTACGCGCAGGACGCGCCGCTGGACATGCGGATGGACCAGACCCGGGGGGTGACCGCCGAGGAGGTGGTCAACACCTACTCCCACCCCGACCTGGCCCGCCTGCTGCGGGTGTACGGCGAGGAGAAGTTCGCCGGGAAGATCGCCTCGGCGATCATCCGGGAACGGGAGCGCGCCCGGATCACGTCCTCGGCCCGGCTGGCCGAGCTGGTCCGGGACGCGATTCCGGCACCCGCCCGACGAACCGGCGGACACCCGGCAAAGAGAACGTTTCAGGCTTTACGGATCGAGGTAAACAGAGAACTGGCAGCGCTGGAGACGGCGCTGCCGGCTGCTCTGGACAAGCTCACAGTGGGCGGCCGCATGGTGGTCCTGTCCTACCACTCGCTGGAGGACCGGCTCACCAAGCAGGCGCTCGCCGACCGGGTCCGCAGTAAGGGCCCGGTCGACCTCCCGGTCGAGCTGCCCGGGTCGGGCCCGACGTTCCGGCTGTTGAGCCGGGGCGCCGAGCTGCCCGGGGAGGCGGAGGTGGCCGCGAACCCGCGTGCCGCCTCGGTGCGGCTGCGGGCCGCGGAACGGCTCGACCCGGAGGCGGCCCGGCAGGGGCGTACCGACCGCGAACGGTACCGCCGCCGGGTGAAGGCGATGCACCAACCGGGGACGGGGTCACCGGGGTCCGGCAAGGACCCCGCGTCGGCCCCGGGGGACGCGAACGGGACGGACGAGGAGGGGGAGGGGACATGAACGTCGAGAAGCGCGACGGCCGGGGAGCCGTCGGGCAGCGCGCACCGCGGTCGGGGGGCCGGACCGCGGCGCAGCGCACCACGCGGGACATGACGGCGACCGACCGCCGGGAGGCGACTCGTGCCCGGGGGGCGCGCGAGTTCCCGACGCAGGGCAGCGCCGCTCTGCGGCCGGCCGAGCGTACCCGGGTCACCGGCACGCCGGCGCCGCGCCTGCGGGTCGCCCCGCCGGCGCCGATCCGGGTGCCCCGGGCTCCGTTCGTCGCGCTGATCCTGGTGCTGGTGGTCGGTGGGGTGCTGGGCATCCTGGCGGTCAACACCAAGATCAACGAGAACGCGTTCAAGCTGGAGAAGCTCCAGCAGCAGCAGGCCAAGCTGGACGTGGACGAGCAGGAGCTGAAGAAGGAGATCGCGAAGCAGAAGGCGCCCGGCAACCTGACCGCCAACGCCCGCAAGCTGGGCCTGGTCGAGTCCGAGGACCCGGCCTACATCCGGCTGCCGGACGGGCAGACCATCGGGGTGCCGCACCCCGCGCAGGGCGCCCCGTCGGTCACCAGCCAGCAGGGCAACGGAGGCTGAGCCATGCCGCCGAGATCGGATGATCCGCGCCGGGACGCCACGGGCTCCCGGCGCGGCTCGTCGCGGGGGTCGGAGCCGCGCGAGGCGGGCCTCGGCGGGATCTCCGACGCCCGCGCGTACACCCCGCGCGGGCGGACCGTGCGCGAGGGCGGCGGCGCCGAGCAACGGCGTACCCCCCGCAGCAACCGGTCCGGCGACCCGTTCCGGCCCGCGCTGCAGGTGCTCGACGGCGGCCGGGCCGGGCGGGCCGGCACGCGCGAGCCCGCGACCGACGGCGCCCGGTCGGGCCGCCGGTCCACCGCCGCGGGCGGCCGGGCCGGCGTGGTGCGGACCGTCTCGTCCCGGCCGGTGCGGGAACCGTTCGACGACGACGAGGACGCGCCGCCGCCGCGCCGCCGGTCCCAGCCGCGCCGACCGGCCGCCGCCCAGCCCCGCCGGCCGGTACGCAAACCGCGCCGGCCGCCGCGACTCGGCGACCCGCGCCGGCGGCTGCGGCTCGGCACCGTGCTGGCGCTGGCGTTGTTCGCCAGCATCGGCGTGCGGCTGGTCTACCTCCAGACCGTGGACACCCCGGCGTACGCCGACGGCGGCCTGCCCAACCGGCTCGCCGTGGTCGAGCTGCCGGCCCCGCGCGGGGCGATCCTCGACCGCAGCGGCGAGCCGCTGGCGCACAGCGTCGAGGCCCGGTACGTGTTCGCCGACCCGACCCGGGTCAAGGACCGGTTCGCCACCGCGCGACTGCTCTCCCCGCTGCTCGGCGTGCCCGTGTCGGACCTGGCCGAGAAGATGCGCAAGCGCACCCTGCCCGGCACCGACACCCCGTTGCAGTTCGTCTACCTGGCCCGCGGCGTGGAGATCGCGACCGCCAAGCGGATCATGGCGCTCGACCTGGCCGGCATCAACGTGCACCGGGACGAGCGGCGCGAGGTGCCCGGCGGCGACCTGGCCGCCAACCTGATCGGCTTCGTCAGCCAGGACATGAACGGCCTGGAGGGACTGGAGGCCAAGTACGACGACGTGCTGCGCGGGCAGGCCGGCAAACGGACCTACGAGGTGGGCCTCGGTGACCTGGCCGCGCCCATCCCGGGCGGCTACAGCCGCACCACCCAGCCGCAGCCGGGCAGTTCGCTGAAGCTCACCGTCGACCGGGACCTCCAGTTCATGACGCAGCGGATCCTGGCCAAGCAGACGGCCAAGGTGAAGGGCAGCGTCGGCGCCGCGGTGATCATCGAGGTGCCGAGCGGCGAGGTGCTGGCGCAGGCCAGCCAGCCGACGTACGACGCGGCGAACCCCACCAAGGTCGGTTCCCCGGCGGACCGGGACGACGCGGCCACCACGTTCGTGGTCGACCCGGGCTCGATCCACAAGGCGATCACGTACGGCGCGGCGCTCCAGGAGGGCGTGATCACGCCGGACACCAAGTTCCCGGTCTCCGACACGATCGTCCGGGGCGGTGTCACCTTCCGCGACACCCACCCGGCCGGCGGCCGCACCATGAGCATCCCCGGCATGCTCGCGTTCTCGTCGAACGTCGGCACCATCGAGATCGCCGAGAAGCTGGGCAAGGACCGGCTCTTCGACTACCAGAAGCGGTTCGGGCTGGGTCAGGTGACGGGCGAGGGCATGCCGGGCGAGGCGGCCGGGCGGCTGCTCCCGCCGGACCAGTGGAGCGGCTCGGCGTACGGGTCGGTGCCGATCGGGCACAGCGTGGACGCCACGCCGCTGCAGATGGCCGCCGCGTACGCCACCATCGCCAACAACGGCACGTACGTGCAGCCGCACCTGGTCAAGGAGACCATCGGCGCGGACGGCGAGCGCAGCCCCGCCGCCGCCCCCACCACCCGCTCGGTGCTCAGCCCCGACAACGCGGCGGCGCTGCGCCGGATGATGGAGGCGGTCACCACGGTCGACGGCCCGGACGGCCAGGCCACCGGGCTGGCCGCCGCGGTGCCCGGCTACCGCGTCGCCGGCAAGACCGGCACCGGGCTGCGCTACGAGAACGGCAAGGAGCAGCCCGGGCCGGTCGGCTCGTTCATCGGCATGGCCCCGGCGGAGAACCCCCGGTACGTGGTGGCGGTGTTCGTGTGGAGCCCCGGCGGCGAGGGCGGCGCGGTCGCCGCGCCCGCGTTCCGGGAGATGATGGGCTTCACTCTCCGCCACTACCGGGTGCCGCCGTCGCTGACCAACAAGTCCCCGAAGTTCGAGGTCTTTCCGCGCTGAGCGGGGGCGGCGGGACATCATCGGTGAGTGGCGACGAACCACCGGGGCGGCTGTGCGGTCGGAACCGGACGACCGGGTAGGGTCTGACGCCGTGCCCGGCAATCCACGTCCCACAACCGTGCGCCCCGTACGGCTCGGCGACCTCGCCGCCCGCGTGGCGGCGACCCCGCCGGAGGAGGCCGCCGAATCGGCCGTCACCGGCGTGACCCACGCCTCCCAGGAGGTACGCCCCGGCGACCTGTACGCCGCCCTGCCCGGCGCCCGGCGCCACGGCGCGGAGTTCGCCGCCGCCGCCGCCGAGGCGGGCGCGGTGGCCCTGCTGACCGACCCGGCGGGCGCGGCGCTCGCCGCCGGGACCGGCCTGCCCGTGCTCGTCGTCGACGACCCGCGCGACGCGCTCGGCGAGGTGGCCGCGACCGTCTACGGCGACCCGACCGCCGGCCTGACCGTGATCGGGGTGACCGGCACCGCCGGCAAGACCTCCACCAGCTACCTGGTCGAGTCGGGGCTGCGCGCCGCCGGGCACGTCACCGGGCTGATCGGCACCGTGGAGACCCGGCTCGGCGACCTGGTGATCGACAGCGTCCGGACCACCCCGGAGGCCACCGACCTGCACGCCATGCTCGCGGTGGCCCGCGAGCACGGGGTGGACACCGTGGTCATGGAGGTGTCCAGCCACGCCCTCGCCATGGGCCGGGTCGGCGGCGTCCGGTTCGACGTCGGCGGCTACACCAACTTCGGCTCCGACCACCTGGACTTCCACGCCGACGAGGCGGACTACTTCGCGGCCAAGGCCAAGCTGTTCGACGGCCGCTGCAAGGTCGAGGTGCTCAACCACGACGACCCGGCGCTGCGCCCGCTGCACAAGCCGGGCACCGTCACCTACTCGGCGGCCGGCGACCCGGACGCGACCTGGTGGGCCGACGGGATCGACGGTGAGGGCTACGCGCAGCGCTTCACGCTGCACGGGCCGGACGGTCTGGCGCTGCCCACCGGCGTGGCGCTGCCCGGCCGACACAACGTCGCGAACGCGCTGCTGGCGGTGGCGCTGCTGGTCGCCGCCGGAGTGGACGCGGAGACCGCGGCGCGCGGCGTGGCCGCCTGCGGCGGCGTACCCGGCCGGCTGGAACTGGTCAGCGGCGACGCGCCGGTACGCGGGGTGGTCGACTACGCGCACAAGGCCAACGCGATCGAGGCGGTGCTCACCGCGCTGCGCGGCCTGACCGAGGGCCGGCTGATCTGCGTGCTGGGCGCCGGTGGCGACCGGGACCGGGGCAAGCGGCCGGTGATGGGCGGCGTGGCCGCGCGCGGCGCCGACGTGGTGCTGGTGACCGACGACAACCCGCGGACCGAGGATCCGGCCGCGATCCGGGCCGAGGTGCTGGCCGGCGCGTACGCCGCCGCGACCCCGGCCCGCGTCATCGAGGTGCCCGGGCGGCGGGCGGCGATCGAGGAGGCGGTCCGGGTGGCCGAACCGGGTGACGTGGTGGCGGTGCTGGGCAAGGGCCAGGAACGCGGCCAGGAGATCGGCGGCGAGGTGCTGCCGTTCGACGACCGGGTGGAGCTGGCGGCGGCGCTGCGCGCCCGCTTCGGCGACCTGGTGGGTCAGCGGTGATCCCGCTGACGCTGGCCGAGGTGGCCGCCGCCGTCGACGGCCGGCTGGCCGGCGCCGACCCGGACGCCCGGGTCACCGGCACCGTCGAGTTCGACTCCCGCAAGGTGAACCCGGGCGGGCTGTTCGTCGCCTTCCCCGGCGAGCGGGTGGACGGCCACGACTACGCGGCCGGCGCGATCTCCGCCGGCGCGGTCGCGGTGCTCGGCACCCGGGAGGTGCCGGGCGTGCCGATGGTGCTCGTCGGCGACGCGCTCGACGCGATGGGCCGGCTGGCCCGCGCGGTGGTGGACCGGCTGCCCGGACTGACCGTGATCGGGCTGACCGGCTCGTCCGGCAAGACCACCACCAAGGACCTGATCGCCCAGCTCGCGGTGCGGCTCGGCCCGACGGTGGCGCCGCCCGGCTCGTTCAACAACGAGCTGGGGCACCCGTACACCGCGTTGCAGGCCACGCCGGAGACCCGCTACCTGGTGATGGAGAAGGGCGCCCGCGGGGTCGGGCACGTCCGCTACCTGTGCGACGTGGTGCCGCCGCGGATCTCCGTGGTGCTCAACGTGGGCGTGGCGCACCTGGGCGAGTTCGGCTCGGTGGAGACCATCGCGCTCGCCAAGGGCGAGCTGGTCGAGGCGCTGCCCGACGACGGGCTGGCGGTGCTCAACGCCGACGACCCGCGGGTCGACGCGATGGCGTCGCGTACCCGGGCCCGGGTGGTGCGCTACGGCGAGTCGGAGCGCGCCGACGTGCGCGCCGTGGACGTGACGCTCGACGGCCGGGGGCGGCCCTCGTACACCCTGGTCACCCCGGAGGGCAGCGCGCCGGTGCGGCTCGGGCTGACCGGCCGGCACCAGGTCTCCAACTCGCTCGCCGCCGCGGCTGTCGGCCGGGAGCTGGGCCTGCCGCTGCCGGACCTGGCGGCGGCGCTGAACGAGCTGGGCCTGGTCTCCACCCGCCGGATGGACGTCTTCGAGCGTCCCGACGGGGTGACCGTGATCGACGACTCGTACAACGCCAACCCGGCCTCCACCGGCGTGGCGCTGCGGGCGTTGGCCAGCATGCGCGGCGACGGGCGTACCGTCGCGGTGCTCGGCTACATGGCCGAGCTGGGTGACTTCGAACTCCAGGGGCATCAGCAGGTCGGCCGGCTCGCGGCCGAACTGGGAGTGGACCGGCTGCTCGTGGTGGGCGAGCCGGCGGCGCCGATCCACGAGGGCGCGACAGCGGTAGGTAATTGGGGAGGAGAGTCGGTGCTGCTCACCGATCAGGCGGCGGCCGTCGAGGTGCTGCGGAGCGAGCTGCGTCCGGGAGACGTGGTGCTGGTGAAGGGCTCCCGGTACCGGACCTGGGAGGTGGCCGACGCGCTGCGCGCGGACGCCCGTGAGGGTGCGACGGAGGGCGGCGCCGCATGAGGGCGGTCATCGTCGCCATCGGGGTCGCGTTCCTGATCTCGCTGTTCTGCACCCCGATCGCGATCAAGGTGTTCGCCCGGCTGAAGGCCGGCCAGCCGATCCGATCGAACCTCGGGCTCGCCAGCAACGAGGGCAAGAAGGGCACGCCGACGATGGGCGGCGTGGTCTTCATCCTGGCCACGGTCATCGCGTACGTCGCCGGGCACCTGGCCCTGACCACGCTGCCGGACGCGCAGATCGCCCAGGTCGAGCCGACCATCACGGCGCTGGTGCTGCTGGGGCTGATGGTGTTCTCCGGCGCGGTCGGCTTCATCGACGACTTCCTGAAGGTCCGCAAGCGGCACAGCGGCGGCCTCAACAAGCGGGGCAAGCTGGCCGGGCAGATCCTGGTCGGTGCCGTGTTCGGCGCGGTGGCCGTCTACTTCCCGTCGAGCATGACCGACGCCGGCGGCAACGCGACGAACACCGAGACGGTGGGCAGCACCACGCTGAGCTTCATCCGGGACATCCCGGCGCTGGAGATCGGCAAGGTCGGCGCGGTGATCGTCATCATCATGGTGGTCATGGCGGCCACCAACGGCGTCAACCTCACCGACGGTCTGGACGGCCTGGCCACCGGCGCCTCGGTGATGGTGCTGGCGGCGTACGCGCTGATCGCGTTCTGGCAGTACCGCCACTGGTGCGCCGACCCGAACTACACCGAGTCGTACTGCTACACCGTGCGCGACCCGCTGGAGATCGCGCTGATCGCCGGCGCGGCGGCCGGTGCCTGCGTCGGCTTCCTGTGGTGGAACACGTCCCCGGCGCGGATCTTCATGGGCGACACCGGCGCGCTCGGGCTGGGCGGCCTGATCGCCGGCATGGCGATGTCCACGCGCACCATCCTGCTGCTGCCGATCCTGGGCGGCCTTTTCGTGATCATCACGATGTCGGTGGTCATCCAGATCATCTCCTTCCGCACCACCGGCAAGCGGGTGTTCCGGATGTCGCCGCTGCAGCACCACTTCGAGCTTGCGGGCTGGAGCGAGGTCAACATCGTGGTCCGGTTCTGGATCATCGCCGGTATCGGCGTGGCCATCGCGCTGGGCCTGTTCTACAGCGAGTTCCTCGCCGCGGTGAGCTGACCGCACCACCGCGTCACGGCGGGGCTCCCGATTGTCACCGGGGCCCCGCCGTCTCACGTTCCGACACGCCGACCGGGCGGTTGCGCCACGGGCGGGCGGGTCGAGCGGCCATGATGGGCCTGTGGGGGAGGGACGAGACATCCAGGTGACCAGCGACCCGCCGGCCCGCCGTGCCCCGGCTGCCACGCCGCCGGCCGACCCGCCCGCGACGCGCTGGGATCCGGCGGGTGGCCTGGCCGCGCTGCGCGGCCTGCTGGCCCGGCCGCTGGCCTCGTACTACCTGCTGCTGTCCAGCGCCGGCCTGCTGCTGCTGATCGGCCTCACCATGGTCTTCTCCGCCACGAGCGTGAAGGACTTCGCCGAGGGCGGCGACGCGTCCGCGTCGCTGACCAAGCAGGCCGTGTTCGCGGTGATCGGCATCGGCGCGTTCTGGGCCTGCCAGCGGCTGCCCGCGCGCACGTTCCGGGCGGTGAGCCGCCCGGCGCTCGGCGTGGCGGTGGCGCTGCTGCTCACGCTCAACCTGTTCGTCGCGCTGAACTCGCTGTTCGGGGTGACGTCGATCGGGCCGCTACGGGCCGAACTCCTCTCGCTCTCCCTCGGCCCGATCTCGCTGCAACCGGTCGAGGTGGCGAAATTCGCGCTGGTGCTGTGGGCGGCGCACGTGCTGGCCCGCAAGGGCGCCGCGCTGGGCTGGTGGAAGGAACTGGCCACACCGCTGTTCCCGGTGGTGGGCCTGCTGTTCGTGCTGGTCGGCTTCAACGACCTGGGCAGCATGCTGTGCCTGCTGGCGCTCGTGGTCGGGCTGCTCTGGGCGGCCGGTGTGCGGGGCCGGGTCTTCGCCGCGCTCTCCGCGATCGGCCTGGCCGGCATCGGCCTGCTGGTGGCCGCCGCCTCGCTCGGCGCCGGCTCCGGCTCCCGGGACGCGGACAACTACCGGCTCGGCCGTCTCACCATGTGGCTCGACCCGCCGGATCCGAAGACCTGCTTCGAGCAGAAGCTGGACTACTGCTACCAGCTCGTGCAGGCCCGCTACGCGATCGGCAACGGCGGCTGGTTCGGCGTCGGCCTGGGCCAGAGCTCGCTGAAGTGGAACTACCTGCCCGAGGCGCACAACGACTTCATCTTCGCCATCGTCGCCGAGGAACTGGGCGTGGTCGGCTGCACAGTGGTCCTGACACTGTTCGCCGTGCTCGCGTACACCGGGATGCGGATCGCCCGCCGGGTCGAGGACCCGTTCCGCCGGCTCGCCGCCGCCGGCGTGACCGCCTGGCTGGTCGGCCAGGCCGTCATCAACATCGGCGGCGTGACCGGCCTGCTGCCGCTGACCGGCGTACCGCTGCCGTTCATCTCCGACGGCGGCAGCGCCCTGGTGGTGACGCTCGCCGCGATCGGCATGCTCGCCTCGTTCGCCCGCGCGGAGCCGGACGCGGCGCGAGCGCTGCATGCCCGTCCGCCCGCCCGATGGGTCCGACTAGTGTGGGCCCCGTTGCCGCCGCTTCCCGGCCGGCGCCGTAAGCCGGCGCCGCCCCCGGCCGACCGTGGGTCCGTGCCCCGGTCCCGTCAGCGGCGGCAGGACGACCAGGCCGCGCCCCGCGGCGCCCGGTCCGACCGGGCGCGCTCCGGCGCGGCGAGCGAGAGGAGACGCTGATGGGTCCGCTGCGTTCGGTGGTGCTCTGCGGAGGGGGTACGGGCGGGCACATCTACCCGCTGCTCGCCTTCGCCGACTGCCTGCGCCGACACGACCCGAGCGTCCGGATCACCTGTCTGGGCACACCGAAGGGGCTGGAGAACGAGCTGATCCCGCCGGCCGGCTACGACCTGCGGCAGATCCCGGCCTACCAGCTTCCCCGGTCGGTCAACATGAGCCTGGTGCGGACCCCGGACCGGATGTGGAAGGCGGCGCGCGCGGCGGGCAAGGTGATCGACGAGGTCCAGGCCGACGCCGTGGTCGGCTTCGGCGGGTACGTCTCGGTGCCCGGTTACCTGGCCGCGTGGCGGCGGGAGCTGCCCATCGTCATCCACGAGGTGAACGTGCCGCCGGGTGTGGCGAACCGGCTCGGGATGAAGTTCACCAAGAACGTCGCGGTGGGCTTCCCGCACCAGCCGGCCCAGGCCGAGGCGCTGCGCGACGCCCGGGTGGTGGGCGTGCCGCTGCGCCGGGGCATCGCCGGGCTGGACCGGGCCGCGCTGCGCGACGCCGCCCGCGCCCACTTCGGACTCCGTCCCGACCTGCCGGTGCTGTTCGTCGCCGGTGGCTCGCAGGGCGCCCGCTCGATCAACCTGGCCGTCTCCGGCGCGGCGAAGGAACTGGCCCGCAACGGTGTGCAGGTGCTGCACGTCATCGGCGCCCGCAACGAGCCGGTCTCCGTGCCGACCGACCTGCCGGTGCCGTACGTCACGCTGCCGTACCTGTCCGAGATGGAGCTGGGCTACGCGGCCGCGGACCTGATGCTGGCCCGGGGCGGCGCGATGACCTGCGCCGAGGTGGCCGCGATCGGCCTGCCCACCGTCTACGTGCCCTACCCGCACAGCAACCAGGAGCAGAAGCGCAACGCGCTGCCGGTGGTGGAGGCGGGCGGCGGCCTGCTGGTCGACGACGCCGAGATGACCCCGGCCTGGGTGGAGCGGACGGTGATCCCGCTGATCCGCGACCCGCAGCGGCTCTACGCGATGGGCGCCGCCGCTGCCGGGTACGGCCGCCGGGACGGCGACGTGGCGCTGCTGAACTTCGTCTACGAGGTGGTGGCTCGGTGAGCGCGAGGAGCGAGCTTGCGAGCCCCGCAGTCGCGAACAACGGTGGCTCAGCGATGTGCGACACCGCGACGGGAAGGTACGTCTGATGAACACCGCGCAGTTCACGCCCGCCGGCACCATGACGGCGGAGGACCTGGGCCGGATCCACCTGATCGGGGTGGGCGGCGTCGGGATGGCCGGGCTGGCCCGGCTCTTCCTGACCCGGGGCCTGCCGGTCTCCGGCAGCGAGCTGCGGGAGTGGCCGTCGCTGGCCGGCCTGCGGGCGCTCGGCGGCACCATCCACTCCAGCCACGAGGCGTCCAACCTCGACGGGGTGGACACGGTCGTCTACTCCTCGGCCATCCCGCAGGACCACCTGGAGATGGTCGAGGCGCGCCGCCGGGGTCTGCGGGTGCTGCACCGCTCCGAGGCGCTCGCCGCCGCGATGACCGGCCGCCGCACGGTGGCGGTCGCGGGCACCCACGGCAAGACGTCCACCACCTCGATGGTCACCATGGTGCTCCAGCAGGCCGGCACCGACCCGTCGTTCGTGATCGGCGGCGAGATCTCCGAGGTGGGTTCCGGCGCGCACCACGGGACCGGCGAGCACTTCGTGGTCGAGGCGGACGAGAGCGACCGCTCGTTCCTCATCTACCGGCCGTTCGTGTCGATCATCACGAACATCGAGGCGGACCACCTCAACACCTACGGCGACCTGGCCACCCTGGAGGCGGCGTTCGCCGAGTTCGCCCGGCTCACCGACCCGGCCGGCTTCGTGATCACCTGCGCCGACGACGCGGGCGGACGCCGGCTGGCCGACACGCTGCGCGCCGAGGGCCGCCGGGTCTGGACGTACGGCGAGTCCGCCGACGCGGACCTGCGGATGAGCGAGGTCGTGTCGTCCGCGCACGGGGTGCGCTACCAGGCCGAGGTCGAGGGCCGGCCGCTCGGTGAGATCCGGCTGCCCGTACCGGGCCGGCACATGGCGCTCAACAGCGCGGCCGCGGTGCTCGCCGCGTACCTGCTGGAACTGCCGGTGGCCGCGGCGGAGGCCGCGCTCGGCGCGTTCCCGGGCGTGCGGCGCCGGTTCGAGCGCAAGGGCGCGGCGGACGGCGTGCTGGTGTACGACGAGTACGCCTACCACCCGACCTCGATGACGCTGGCGTTGCAGACGCTGCGCGAGGTGGCCGGCGACGGCCGGCTGATCGTGGTGTTCCAGCCGTACCGTCTCTACCGCACCCGCGACAACCAGGCGGAGATCGCCGCCGCGCTCGGCATCGCCGACGAGGTGGTGCTGCTGGAGGTCTTCGGTCCCGGCGAGACGCGCCGCCCCGGCGAGGGCTCGGCCGCGCTGATCCAGGAGGTGCCGCTGCCGGCCGAGCGCAAGGTGTTCGTCGAGGCGTGGGACGACGTGCCGGGCGAGGTGGCCCGGCGGGCGCGGACCGGCGACGTGGTGGTGACCATGGGCGCGCCGCCGATCTCGCTGATGGGTGACCAGTTGCTCGACGCCCTGCTCGCCCGCTCCGCCGGGGGCACGGGGCTGGGCGCCGGCGTCGACCCGGACGGCGCGGCGACCCCGGCCGGATGAGTCCCGGTCCGGCCCGCGGCCGTACCCCCGGCCCGGACGGCGGCGGGCGGCGCAGCCCGGCCCGGCGCTGGCAGCTCGTGCGGGCGAACGCGGACGCCGTGCCGCCGTCGACCCGCCGGTTCATGGCCCGGGCCCGCCAGCGGCGGATGCGGGCCGTGCTGCCCTGGGCGGTCGCCGCCGCGGTGCTCGCCGTCGCGGGCCTGGTGGCGTGGACGGTGCTGGGCACCGGTCTGTTCGGCGTACGCGAGGTACGGGTGGTCGGCGCGCGGCTGGTCACCCCGGTGCAGATCCGCGACGCCGCCGCGGTGCCGGACAACGCGCCGCTGGCCCGGGTGGACCTGGACGCGACCGCGCGCAAGGTCGGCACGCTGCCGCCGGTGGCCCGCGCCAGTGTGGAGCGCCAGTGGCCGGACACGCTCGTGATCCGGGTGCAGGAGCGCACCGCGGTGGCGGCGGTGCCGCAGGGTGAGGGCTTCGTGGTCGTCGACGGCTCGGGTGTGGTGTTCCAGCGCCTGGACCGGGCGCCGGACGGGTTGCCGCTGGTCAAGGTGGCCCGGCCGGGCCCCGACGATCCGGGTACGCGGGCCGGGCTGGCGGTGCTCGGCTCGCTGGGGGAGAAGCTGCGCGCGGAGCTGGTCGCGGTGGACGTGGCCGGGCTGGCCCGGATCACGCTGGTGCTGCGCGGGGAGCGTCAGGTGTTCTGGGGTGACGCCTCCCGAGGCACCGACAAGTCCACCGTGGCGACCGCGTTGCTGAGCCGCAAGGCGGACCGGATCGACGTCAGCGCGCCGGACGTGGTCACGTTCGAGTGACCCGTGGCTCAGCGAGCGGGTGATGTGTCCCCTGTCGCTCGGTCGGCGACACGCCGGAACGGGTCCTTGGCTCCTGGCGCGGCGGCGCATACGTTGCCCCGAAGAGATCAGTGGTTGACATAACTCTAAGCCTCTAGTAGAGGGTGAGGGTTCAGCCGTCGGAGGCCGCTGATCCGGCCAAGCCGTGTGGGGTCGGCCCATGCCAATCTCGAAGGGAAAGGACCGGAGATGACACCTCCGCACAACTACCTGGCGGTCATCAAGGTCGTCGGCATCGGGGGCGGCGGCGTCAACGCCGTCAACCGGATGATCGAGGTTGGGCTCAAGGGCGTCGAGTTCATCGCGATCAACACCGACGCGCAGGCGTTGCTGATGAGCGACGCCGACGTCAAGCTCGACGTGGGCCGGGAGCTGACCCGGGGACTGGGCGCGGGCGCCAACCCGGACGTCGGCAAGAACGCCGCCGAGGACCACCGCGACGAGATCGAAGAGGTACTCAAGGGCGCCGACATGGTGTTCGTGACCTGCGGCGAGGGTGGCGGCACCGGCACCGGCGGCGCGCCGGTCGTGGCGAACATCGCCCGCAAGCTCGGCGCGCTCACCATCGGTGTGGTCACCCGGCCGTTCTCGTTCGAGGGCAAGCGCCGGCAGGTCCAGGCCGAGGCGGGCATCGAGGAGCTGCGCAACCAGTGCGACACGCTCATCGTGATCCCGAACGACCGGCTGCTCGCGCTCGGCGACCGCAACATCTCCATGATGGACGCGTTCCGAACCGCGGACCAGGTGCTCCTCTCCGGTGTCCAGGGCATCACCGACCTGATCACCACGCCGGGTCTGATCAACCTGGACTTCGCCGACGTGAAGAGCGTGATGAGCGGCGCCGGCAGCGCGCTGATGGGCATCGGCAGCGCCCGGGGCGAGAACCGCGCCGTCGAGGCGGCCGAGGCGGCCATCTCCAGCCCGCTGCTGGAGCAGAGCATGGACGGCGCGCGCGGCGTGCTGCTGTCCATCGCCGGCGGATCGGACCTCGGCCTGTTTGAGATCAACGACGCGGCGCAGCTGGTCACCGACGCGGCCCACCCGGACGCGAACATCATCTTCGGCGCGGTCATCGACGACGCGCTCGGCGACGAGGTGCGGGTCACCGTGATCGCGGCGGGCTTCGACGGGGGCGCGCCGGCGTACAAGGCGGTGGAGCCGCCGCGCAAGAGCAACCAGAACCCGCCGGCCCAGCCGAACGCGCCGGTGAGCCCGCCGGCCACCATGCCGGCGCCGCAGCAGCCGTCGCGCCGGGTGCTCTTCGACGACGTCGACGTGCCCGACTTCCTCAAGAACGGGTCCTGAGCCGCGCCGATGACGGAGTCACAGACGGCGGTGCGGCCCGAGCGGCGTGCCGAACTCGCGGCCGGTCTGGCCCGGGTCCGGGCCCGCATCGCCGACGCCTGCGCCGCCGCCGGGCGGCAGCGCGACGAGGTCACCCTGGTCGCGGTGACCAAGACGTACCCGGCGGCGGACGTGGTCGCGCTGGCCGGGCTCGGTGTGACCGACGTCGGGGAGAACCGCGACCAGGAGGCGGCGCCGAAGGCGGAGGCGGTGGCCGACGCCGGCGCCTCGCCGCGCTGGCACTTCATCGGCCAGTTGCAGCGCAACAAGGCCCGATCGGTGGTCCGGTACGCCGACGTGGTCCAGTCGGTGGACAGCGTCCGGCTGGCCGCCGCGCTGGACGCCGCCGCCGGCGCGGTCCGGGACCGGCCGCTGGACGTGCTGGTGCAGGTGAGCATCGACGGCGACCCGGCCCGGGGCGGGGCGCTGCCCGGCGTTGCCGATCCGCAGCGAGGGCTCGACCCGGTGGCCGCGGCGGTGGCCGGCGCCGACGGTCTGCGGCTGGCGGGCCTGATGGCGGTGGCGCCGCTGGGCTGGGAGCCGGACCGGGCGTTCGCCCGGCTGGCCGAGGTGGCGGCGGCGCTGCGGGCCGACCACCCGGGTGCGACGGTGCTGTCGGCGGGCATGAGCGGAGACCTGGAGAGCGCGGTCGGTCACGGCGCGACACATGTCCGTGTCGGCAGCGCGTTGCTCGGAATGCGCCCTGCGCTGCGGTAGCCTCACCACGACGGAAGCAAATTACATCAGTGTTGTTCAGGACGGCGTTCCCGTAGCCGGGGGCCGTGACGGGCGGACCGCGAACCGCGCGTCAGGGGATTGCCGATCCGGTCCGGTGGGCATGATCGTCCACTCGTGATCAAGCGACACGGCACGGGGGCGCGTGCCGCACGGCGGACGGAAGGGCGCGGGGATGGGTGCACTGCGCAAGGCGGGGGTCTGGCTCGGTCTCGTCGAGGAGGACGACGAGCGGGCGTACGAGGACGGTGGCTACGACAAGGGTGGCTACCGGGACTCGTCGCGCTACCGGTCGAGCCGGTACGCCGAGGAGTTCGCCGACGAGGACGACGACGAGGCCGAGGAGCCGCCGACGACGCGGAGCCGGCTCGGCGACCGGGGCCGGCTGTCCGAGCGCGCCTCCAGCCGCGCGGTCGACGCCGACCGGGCCGAGTCCGAGCGCCCGGAGCGGGCCGAGCGGTCCAGCGTGCGGTCGATCACCCGGTCCTCCGCCGGTGACACCTCGGGCGCCCTGACCTACCACACGCGTGACAACCTCGCGCTCGCGCCGCAGGCCCAGCCGCGCGAGCGGGAGCGTGTGGCGCCGGAGGACGAGCAGCGCTACCAGATCACCACGCTGCACCCGACCACGTACCGCGAGGCGCGGACCATCGGCGAGCACTTCCGTGACGGCGTGCCGGTGATCATCAATCTCACCGAGATGGACGAGGCGGACGCCCGCCGGCTCGTCGACTTCGCCGCCGGGCTCGCGTTCGGTCTGCGCGGTACGATCGAGCGCGTGACCAACCGGGTGTTCCTGCTCTCACCGGCCAACGTCCAGGTCACCGCGGAGGACAAGGCCAAGATCGCTGAGGGCGGCTTCTTCAGCCTGAGCTGAGCCGCACGACCGAGGGACGTCGCCTGCCGTGTTGTCGATCCTGTTCCAGGTGCTCTACCTGCTGCTGTACATCTTCCTCATTGTCCTTTTGGCGCGATTTGTTCTTGGGGCGGTGCTGGCCTATGGTCGCCGCTGGCAACCGGGACGGGGAGCGTCGGCGGGACTGGAAGTCGTGTGGAGCGTCACTGATCCGCCCCTGCGAGCGTTGAGGCGTGTGATCCCACCACTGCGAATTGGTACCGTGAGCATCGACCTGGCCTCCCTTGTGCTCCTGGTTATCCTGTTCGTGCTGATGGAGTTCGTGTTTAGGCGCCTGATCTTCGCGTTTGCCTGACCAGAGCGCTTTCGCGGCCGCAACTGACCCGAGGAGTTTCGATGCCGCTGACCCCGGCCGACGTCCACAACGTCGCCTTCAAAAAGCCGCCGATCGGCAAGCGGGGGTATGACGAGGAGGAGGTCGACGCCTTCCTGGACGAGGTCGAGCGCGAGCTGGCCCGTCTGATCGAGGAGAACAACGAGCTGCGCGCCCAGGTGGAGCGCGGCGGCCGGGGTGGCGCTCCCGCCGGCCCCGGCGGCGACGCCCGCCTCGCGGCGGAGCTCAACGACGTCAAGGCCCAGCTCGACCGGGTGCAGCGCGACAAGGCGGCCGCCGAGCAGGCGGCCCGCGCGATGCAGGCCGAGCTGGAGCAGGTCCGCACGCAGGGCGGCCCGGCCGGCGTGACCGGTGACGGCGAGCAGCAGGCGCTGCGGGTGCTCATGATGGCCCAGCGCACCGCCGACGACCACGTCTCCGACGCCCGTCGCGAGGCCGACCAGCTGCTCTCCGAGGCCCGCTCCAAGGCCGAGGAGGTCACCCGGGAGGCGCGCGCCAAGGCCGACGCCCTGGAGCGGGACGCCCGCCAGCGGCACCAGGAGGCCATGGGCGGCCTGGACGCCAAGCGCACCGCGCTGCAGAAGCACATCGAGGAGCTCAAGCAGTTCGAGCGCGAGTACCGCACCCGCCTCAAGGCGTACCTGGAGAGCCAGCTGCGTGACCTCGACGGTCGCGGCCAGGGTCTCGAGGTGGAGATGAACCGCTCCGAGGGCAACCGTGCCACCGGCAGCAACGGTCTCGCCGCGGCCGGCCTCGCCGGCTCCTACGGCGGTGGCCGCGCGGGCTCGCTCGAGTCCGGCCGCTGATCCCGCGTCGGTGGCCGTCCCCGTGACGGCCACCGACCGCCCAGACCGACACGACGCGGCCGGGGGTGAGCCGTGGTAGCCGCCAGCATCCTGCTCATCCTCGTCGCGGTCGTGCTGCTGATCGCCGGCCTCGCCGGCGGATCCAGCCTCCTGCTCATCGTCTCGATCGCGGCCAGCCTGCTGTCCGCCGTCGCCTTCGTCGCGTTCGCCCGCCAGGCAGCCGCGACGCGGGCCACGGCCGGCCGGGAGGCCGGGCCGCGACTGCGGACCCCGCACACCGTCCCGTCCCCGGACGAACCGGTGAGCCCGGTCCCGCACCACACGTCCACCGTCGGCGCCGGCGGATCCGGGTGGCGGCAACCGCCCGGGTCGCCGGTGACCGAGCCGGACGACGTCCCGCCGCCGGCCGCGTACTCGCCGCCGGCCGGGCCGCTCGACACCGAGCCCGCCGCGGGGCCGTACACGACGGCGTTCGGCACCGAGCCCGCCGCCGGGCCGTACGCGACGCCGGATCCGGTGGTCGCGGACGCGGCGCCCTACTCGCCGCCCGGCCCCCGCGCGCCGGAGACCACGCGGCCCACCTCGCCCGCACCGGGCGAGGCGTTCGACGGCGACCCGCCGGCCGAGTTCCTCTCCACCGGTGAGGTCGCCCGGCTGGTCCGGCTGCCCGACGAGGTCCTGGTGGTCGACGGCCATCCCCGCTTCCACCTGCCCGACTGCCCGCACCTGGTGGGCCGGGAGGACGAACCGCTGCCGGTCGCCGAGGCGGTCGCGCTGGGTTTCACCCCGTGCGCGCGCTGCGCCGCCGCCACCACCCTGCTCGCCGAGGCCCGGCCGCGCTGACCATGACGATCGCGGACGACACACTCACCGTCGCGGTGCGGGTGAAGCCCGGGGCGGCCCGCGCCCGGGTGGGCGGGCGGTTCGACGGGCCGTACGGCCCCGCGCTCGTCGTCGCGGTGCACGCGCCCGCCGTGGACGGCCGCGCCACCGAGGCGGCCCGGCGCGCGCTCGCCGACGCGCTCGGCGTCCGGCCGGCGACCGTGTCGCTGCGCTCCGGCGCGGCCAGCCGGGACAAGCTGTTCCTGGTCGAGCGCCCGCACGACGGGCTGCCCGAGGTGCTGCGCCGGCTGCGCGACGGCAGCACGGCGTGAGGTCCGGTCGGGCCGGCCGGCGATGACCCCTGGGCTCGACGTCGCGCTGCTCGTGGGCGCCGCCGTGCTGCTGGTCGCGGTGGGCGCGGTGCGGTTCTCCACCCGGCTCGGCGTACCGAGTCTGCTGGTCTACCTGGCGCTCGGCGTGCTGCTCGGCGAGGCCGGCCTGGGCATCCGGTTCGACGACGTCGAGCTGACCCGGGTGCTGGGCTTCTGCGCGCTCATCGTGATCATCGCGGAGGGCGGCCTGACCGCGCGGTGGAGCATGTTGCGGCCGGTGCTCGGGCTGGCCGCGGCGCTGTCCACGGTCGGCGTCGTGGTCAGCATCGTGGTCGTCGGCGTGGTGGTCCACCTGCTGCTCGGGCTGGACTGGCGGCTGTCGCTGCTCTACGGCGCGGTGCTCTCCTCGACCGACGCCGCGGCTGTGTTCGCCACGCTGCGCAGGTTGCGCCTGCCGCCCCGGCTGGTGGCCGCGCTGGAGGCCGAGTCCGGCGTGAACGACGCCCCGGTCGTGCTGCTGGTGCTGCTGCTGTCCCGCGCCGGGGTCGAGGCCGCCCACCCCTGGTGGTACGAGGTGCTGCTCCTCGGCTACGAGCTGAGCGCCGGCGCGGCGGTCGGGGTCGGCGCCGGGCTGGCCGGCCGGTACGCGCTGCGCCGGGCCGCGCTGCCGTCGGCCGGCCTGTACCCGATCGCGGTGGTCGGCTTCACCGTGCTGGCGTACGCGGCCGGCTCGGTGCTGCACGCCTCGGGCTTCCTCGCCGTGTACGTCGCGGGCGTCCTGCTCGGCAACTCGCGGCTGCCGCACCGCCAGGCCATCCTGGGTTTCGCCGACGGGCTGGCCTGGCTGGCCCAGATCGGCCTGTTCGTGCTGCTCGGTCTGCTGGTCTCGCCGAGCCGGCTGGACGCGGCGGTGCTGCCGGCCGTGATCACCGGGCTGGCGCTGCTGCTGCTCGCCCGGCCGCTGTCGGTGGCGGTGTCCGCGCTGCCGTTCCGGGTGAACCTGCGCGAGCAGCTCTTCCTGTCCTGGGCCGGGCTGCGCGGCGCGGTGCCGGTCGTGCTGGCGACCATCCCGCTGTCGCTGCACGTGCCGGGGGCTGATCGCCTGTTCGACGCCGTCTTCGTCCTGGTGGTGATCTTCACGTTGCTCCAGGCCGGGACGCTGGCCCCGGCTGCCCGCCGGCTGGGCGTGACCGCGCCGGCCGAGGCGAGCGAGATCCTGCTGGAGACCGCGCCGCTGGAACGGATGCGCGCGGACCTGCTCCAGCTGGAGGTGCCGGCCGGATCGCGGCTGGCCGGGGTGCACGTGGACGAGCTGCGGCTGCCGGTCGGTGCCGCGGTGACGCTCGTGCTGCGCGACGGCGTCGGGTTCGTGCCGGGCGCCGACACCCGGTTCAAGGTCGGGGACAGCCTGCTCATCGTCGCCACCGCCGGCGTGCGGGACGAGACCGAGCGGCGGCTGCGGGCGGTGAGCCGCCGGGGCCGCCTGGCGAGGTGGTTCGGGGAGTACGGCGAGGAGCCGGCCCGCTGATCTGCTACCGTTCCTTTTGCCCCGATTGATGGCAGTCCGGGGCGGATACGTGGGACGACGGTGCGGCACGTTGTCGGACGCCTGTACGTTCCGTATTCTTGCCAACCTCCGGAGTGCACGGCGGGCCCGCTCGCCGTGCACCCTTCCGTACGCGGACGACGCCGACGGCGGCGTCTCCGCCCACGCACCGCTGACCGCCGCGCCACGCGGCTGAGGGAGCTGACGATGGCGAAGCCAGCCGACACCAGGACCGCCGGTCGCAAGCCGGTGGCGAAGGCCACCCGCAGCGCGGCGGAGACCGAGAAGATCCGGGCCGCCCTGGCGGCACGGCGGGACGAGCTCAACGCCGAGTACGATCAGACGCTGAGCGAGATCACCGAGCTTCAGCGCGACCGGCTGACCGACTCGGCCGGGGACGACCAGGCCGACACCGGCACCAAGACGTTCGAGCGGGAGCAGGAGATCTCTCTCGCCAACAGCATCAAGGAACGGATCACGCAGGTCGAGCGCGCGCTGGAGCGCCTCGACGAGGGTGGCTACGGCTGGTGCGAGCGGTGCGGCAACCCGATCCCGGTGGAGCGGCTCGCCGCGTTCCCGTCGGCCACCCTCTGCGTGACGTGCAAGCAGCTGGAGGAGCGGCGCTGATCACCGCTCCCCGGCGGCCGTACGGCAGACGGTGACCACACCGTCGCGAACGTCGATGGGGAGCAGATGACCGCAGCACCGCCCGCCGGGGCCGGCACCACCGAGTCGGGCGCCGGCGCGCCCCGCCGTAAGGCCGTCGGCCTGCTGCTCGGCGTGTCCCTGTTCTCGCTGCTGGCGGACCTCGGCACCAAGCAGCTCGCGCTCGCCGAGCTGACCGGCCGGGAGCCGGTGTCGCTGCTCGGCGGCGCGGTCTACCTCAGCCTCACCCGCAACAGCGGCGCGGCATGGAGCATCGGCTCCGACCACACCTGGGTCTTCCCGATCATCACGTTCGTGGTGATCGGGTGGATCACCTGGATGGCGCTGCGGCTGCGTTCGCTGCCGTGGGCGGTGTCGCTGGGCCTGGTGCTGGGCGGCGCGCTCGGCAACCTGGTCGACCGGATCTTCCGCGCGCCCGGGCACTTCGTCGGCCACGTGGTCGACATGATCAGCCTCTTCGACCCGTACGGCCAGGTCTGGCCGGTGTTCAACCTGGCCGACAGCTCGCTGGTGTGCGGCGTGGTGCTGGCGGTCTTCCTGGAGCTGACCGGCCGGCAGCGCGACGGCTCCCGGCTGCGCGACGAGAAGCGCGACGACGCCGCCCCGGCCGAGCAGCGGGAGACCGCGTGACCTCCGCGTTCGCCGCCGGCGGCGACACCCGTTCCCTGCCCGTGCCCGACGGCCTCGACGGCATGCGCCTGGACCAGGCCGTGTCCCGCCTGTTCGGGCTCTCCCGCACCGCCGCCGCCGGCCTGATCGACGCCGGGGACGCGCTCGTCGACGGCGTGGCCCGACCCAACTCGCACAAGGTCAAGGCGGGTTCGTGGCTGGAGGTCACGCTGCCCGCGCCGGCCACGCCGCCGGCCGTGGTGCCGCAGGCCGTGCCCGGCCTGACCGTGGTGTACGCCGACGACGACATCGTGGTGGTCGACAAGCCGGTCGGGGTGGCGGCGCATCCGAGCCCGGGCTGGACCGGCCCCACCGTGATCGGCGGGCTGGCCGGCATCGGCCACCGGATCTCCACCAGCGGCGCCGCCGAGCGGCAGGGCGTGGTGCACCGGCTCGACGTGGGCACCACCGGGATCATGGCGGTGGCCAAGAGCGAGCGCGCGTACACCGCGCTGAAGCGGGCGTTCAAGTTCCGCGAGGTGGAGAAGCGCTACCACGCCGTGGTGCAGGGCCACCCGGATCCGCTGCGCGGCACCATCGACGCGCCGATCGACAGGCACCCGCACCACGACTACCGGTGGGCGGTGGTCTCCGGCGGCAAGCCGAGCATCACCCACTACGACACGCTCGAGGCGTTCCCCGCCGCCAGCCTGCTCGACGTGCGTCTGGAGACCGGGCGTACGCACCAGATCCGGGTGCACTTCTCCAGCATGCGGCACCCCTGCGTGGGCGACCTGACCTACGGCGCGGACCCGACGCTGTCCGCCCGGCTCGGGCTGTCCCGGCAGTGGCTGCACGCCCGCTCGCTGAGCTTCGCGCACCCGGGCACCGGCGACGAGGTGACGTTCGTCAGCGAGTACCCGGACGACCTGGCCCGGGCGCTGGAGATCCTGCGCGACTGACGTGAGCGACGATCCCGCGCCACCGCGCCGGTCCCGGTCCGCCGCGCTGACCTGGATCGCGCTGGCCTGCGCGCTCGTGGTGCTGGTGGTGGCGGTGGCGCAGCGGCGGGACCGCCCGGCGAGCGACCGCACCATCGGCGAGGTGACCCGGGTCGGCGTGACCGACGGCGCGAGCATCCCGGCGTACCTGCGCGCCGCCGGGGACGAGCTGGCCCGCCTCGACGCGCCCGACGGCTACGCCCTCGTGTCGTTCGGCGACTACCTGACCCCGGCGCGGGCGGCCGCCGCGCTGGACGGCACGCGGGTCTCGGCGGTGGTGGCGCGGGTGCCGCTGCCCGGCCGGCAGACCGAGATCGTCCGGATCGCGGCACTGCGCCTGCCGCAGGACGTGGTGGCCGGGATGGCCGGCGTCGCGACGCGCAAGGACCGGGAGGCCGCGGACTACCGGTCCCGCGCCGCCGCGACCACAGGCGATGCGGAGCTGCGCCGGGTGTACGACAGCGGCGCCGAGGTCGCCGCCCGCGAGGCGCAGGCGTACCGGGCGGGCTGCGCCTGCGTCTACGCCGCGGTGGTCGGTGCCGCGCCGGACTCCCTGCGCGCGCTCGCCGGCCGTCCGGGCGTGCGGGTGGTGGACCCGGCGCCGGAGGTGACCCGTCTGGACCGGACCGTGTTCACCCCGCCGCTGCCCGAGCAGCGTGACGTGGTCCGGCCGCCGGCCGACACCGAGCCGGCCGGGGCAGGCGGAATGGGCGATTCGTCGGAAGCTGCACGGACGGTGAGCGGACCTTCACCCACCGCCCCCGCGTCCGTCGCCGGCTCCGGGACACCCAATCCCGCTCCCACCTCCTGAGACATCGGGGCACGCGGCGACCGGGCCGATCCCATGGTGCGGCGGGCCACCGGGCGATGTGCGGCGCGGGGAGTGGTCCGAATAGGGTTTCGTTCGTAGCCTGTCAGGCGGAGATCGATGGGCTGGGGGAGGGCGAATCCTTGGACGGCAGCGAGACCGGCTGGGGTCGGCAGGGCGAGCCGGCACCGCGGTGGCGGGCGCTGCTCGACCGGGCCCGGCTCGGCGGTCGCGGCGCGGAGCACGCCGACGCCGACCGGCACGTCGAGGAGCAACCGGCGCCGCCGCCCGACCCGCTGCCCCGCCGTGGCGCGGGCACCGGGTGGACCGGCCGCGCCACCGCCGTCGGCCGCGCCCCCGACGGGTCGTACGGCGCCGAGCCCGGTTACCGGGCCGAGGCCACGTTCCGGGTCGACCCGGCCTTCCGCGCCGATCCCCGGCACGACGGCGAACCGGCATACCGGGCCGAACCGGCGTACCGCAGCGACCCCGAGCCGTCCTGGCGCGCCGGGCAGCCCTACCCGCCCGACCCGTCCTGGCGCGCCGACCCGTCGTTCGCGCCCGACCCGTCGTTCGCGCCCGAGCAGCCCTTCACCGCCGAGCCGCGCCCGGAACCGTCCTGGCGGCCCGAGCCGGCCCGTCCGGAGCCGCGCGGCCGGGCCGAGGCGCCGGCCGAGTCCCGGTACTCCCTCCTCGACGGCGGCTACCGTCCCGCGCCGCCGCCGGCCGAGTCCCGCTACGCGCTGCTCGACCGGGGCCGCTACCGGCCGGACACGCCGCCCGCCCCGGAGCCGGTGGTGCCCGCGCCCCGCCGCCCGCTGGAGGGCCGCTCCGGCCGGGTCGACGCGGCCCAGGTGCAGTGGCGCGCCCCGGAGCCGGACCCGGAACTGGAACGGGCGACCGGCGTGCTGCGCCGCGAGCTGGGCACCCCGAGGGTGCTCGCCTTCGCCAACCCCAAGGGCGGGGTGCACAAGACCACCGCGACAGTGCTCGCCGCCGCGACGGTGGGCAGCGTACGCGGGCGCGGCGTGCTCGCCTGGGACGACAACGAGCTGCGCGGCACGCTCGGTCTGCGCGCCGGCAGCGCCCGGCACGCCCGTACCATCCGTCACCTGATCCACGACCTGGCGCAGATCGAGATCCTCGAGGGCAACACGCTGCTGTCGCACCTCGACGACTACCTGCGGCACGCCTCCGACGGCTCGTACGACGTGCTGGCCGGCGAGGAGAGCCCGCGCTTCGCCCAGCGGCTCGACCAGTTCACCGTCAAGCGGGTGCTGGAGCTGCTGCGCCGCACCCACGAGGTGGTCTGCGTGGACACCGGCAACAACGTGGAGAGCCCGAACTGGCGCACCGTCATGCAGGCCGCCGACCAGCTCGTGGTGACCACCGTGCCGCGCGAGGACGCGGCGTTCAGCGCGGACTGGATGCTCGACCTGCTGCACGAGGTGGGCATGGGGGAGCTGGCCGACAACGCGGTCACGCTGATCTCCTGCCCCACGCCGGGGCGTACCTCGTTGCAGGACGACCTGGAACGGCACTTCGCCACCCGTACCCGTGCGGTCGCCGTGGTGCCCTACGACCCGGCGCTGGAGACCGGCTCCTCGATCGAGTATCACCAGCTCCAGGCCGAGACCCGCGACGCCTGGCTCAAGGCGGCGGCGGTGATGCTGGAACCGTTCGCGCGCTGAGCGCCGACCACCGCCCCGCGCCGTGCCCGGGCCTGAGAGGATCAACGGGTGAGTCCGGACACCCCTGAGCCCGAGCGGGCGCGCGAGCGCACCGACGGCACCGACGCGCGTACCGGCGACGCCCCGCGTCCCGGCGGCGCGTGGCCCGAGCGCGAGCAGCCGCCCGGCTGGCCCGGTGGCCTGCCGGTGCCGGCCGGCACGCCGGTCACCGCGCCCGGCGCCGACCCGCTCGCCGGGCACCCCGGCGTGGTGGCGGAGCTGCCCGGCGCCGACGCCTCCCGGTCCGGCCGCCCGCTGGTCACCACGCTCGGCGTGGTCGCGCTGCTCACCACGCTCGGCGTTCCGCTGGGGCTGCTCTGGGCGTGGGCGGCGCCCGCCACCCCGGTACGGCAGACCCCGGCCGGCGCGGTCTACGCGACCACGCAGCCGGAGCAGCCGATCGCCGCCGACGGCTGGTTCAGCCTCCTGGCGCTCGGCTTCGGCGTGCTCGCCGCGATCGCCCTGTGGGTGCTGCTGCGCCGCCGGCGCGGCCCGGCCGGCCTGCTCGCGGTGACGCTCGGCGGTCTCGGCGCGGCGGTGGTGGCCTGGCAGGTCGGCCGCCGGATCGGGCTGTCGGCGTTCCAGCGGCTGGTGGAGACCGCGCAGCCGGGCACCGCGTTCACCAAGCCCGTCGACCTGCGCGCCGGCGGCGTCGACTGGTACGGCCCGCTGCCGTTGCCGCACGGGAACCTGCTCCTCGCCGCGTTCGGCGCGGCCGTCACGTACACGCTGCTGGCGGGCTGGTCGCGGTGGCCGTCGCTGCGGCCGGAGCCGGAGCCCGACGCGGCCTGGCCGCCGCCCCCGCCCGGGTTCAGTTCGGCGCCGGGGGACCAGCCAGCTCGCTGAGCGGCACCGGCACCGCGCGCACCTGCCGCAGCAACGCCGTCTCCCGGTTGAGCAGGCGCAGCTCGGCGCGTAGCCGGCCGGCCGTGTCGTCGACGGCGAGCAGCCGCTGCCGGTCGGCGACGGTCAGCGCGGCGGTCGCGGCGACCAGGTGCGACAGGACCGTCGGATCCTCCGGCAACTGCTCGGTGATCTCCTGCTGGTCCGGCCGGATCAGGCCCAGATACTGCCGGAACACCGAGATCACCCGGGCCGCCAGCAGGTCGGAGACCTCGTCCGGGCCGTCCGGCTCCGGCAGCCACTCCACCTCGGCGGTGAGGTACGGCTCGGCGGAGTCGTCGACCTCGGCGACCCGGAACCGCCGCCGCCCGACCGTGACGATGTCGAAGCCGCCGTCGGCCAGCTCGGTGACCTGCCGCAGCTCGGCGGTGCAGCCGACCTCGTGCAACGTGACCTCGCCGCCGGCCGGCCCGGAACGCCCCGGCGGCCCGGCCGGCGCGACCTCCCAGCCGGCCTGGATCGCCACCACGCCGAACTCGCGCGGCGCGCCCTCGGGCAGCCCCACGAGGTGGCGCACCAGCGCCTTGTAGCGCTCCTCGAAGATGTGCAGCGGAAGGACCAGCCCGGGGAAGAGGACGGTCCCGAGCGGGAACACCGGCAGCCGTGCGCTCACGTGATCGAGCGTATCGCCAACCCGCCCGCCCGCGCGTGTCCCGGCTCACCGTCCCGGCGTGCGGGCGGGCCCGGCCGGTGACACCGGCGGCGGCCTAGACTCGCAGGCGTGCTGAATCGGATCGACCTGCGCGGCGGGGCACGTGACCCGCGCCGCCTGCTGCCCCGTGCCCAGCTCGACGTCTCCGTGGCGGTCGAGCGGATCCGCCCGCTCGTGGAGGCGGTCCGGGACCATGGGTACCCGGCGATCCGGGAGGCGAGCGAACGGTTCGACGGCGTCTCCCCGGAGCGGCTGCGGGTGCCGGTCGAGACGATCCGCGCCGCCGAGGACGAGCTGGACCCGCAGGTCCGCGCCGCGCTGCTGGAGTCGATCACCCGGGCCCGCAAGGTCCACGCCGACCAGCGCCGCACCGACCACACCACGACGGTGGTGCCGGGCGGCACGGTGACCGAGCGGTGGGTGCCGGTCGACCGGGTCGGTCTCTACGTCCCCGGCGGCCTGGCCATGTACCCGTCGACGGTGGTGATGAACGTGGTCCCGGCCCAGGCGGCCGGGGTGCGCTCGCTGGTGGTGGTGAGCCCGCCGCAGAAGGACAACGACGGCCTGCCGGACCGCCGGGTTCTCGCCGCCTGCGCGCTGCTCGGCGTGGACGAGGTGTACGCGGTCGGCGGCGCCCAGGCGGTCGCCATGCTCGCGTACGGCGCGGGCGTCGACCCGGCCGGCGACGAGCGCTGCGAGCCGGTCGACATGATCACCGGTCCGGGCAACATCTGGGTCACCGCCGCGAAGCGGCTGCTGCGTGGCGTCGTCGGCATCGACGCCGAGGCCGGCCCGACCGAGATCGCGATCCTGGCCGACGACACCGCCGACCCGGCGCACGTCGCCGCCGACCTGATCAGCCAGGCCGAGCACGACCCCCTCGCGGCGAGCGTGCTGGTCACCCCGTCCACCGCGCTGGCCGACGCGGTCGACGCCGAGCTGGCCCGGCAGGCGCCGGCGGCCAAGCACGCCGAGCGGATCGGCACCGCGCTGCGCGGCGAGCAGAGCGGCGTGGTCCTGGTCGACGACCTGGAGGCGGGGCTGCGGGTGGTCGACGCGTACGCGGCCGAGCACCTGGAGATCCAGACCGAGAACGCCCGCGAGTGGGCGCTGCGGGTGCGCAACGCCGGTGCGGTGTTCGTGGGCGCCTGGTCGCCGGTGTCGCTCGGCGACTACTGCGCGGGCTCCAACCACGTGCTGCCCACCGGCGGCTGCGCCCGGCACTCCTCCGGGCTGTCCGTGCAGTCCTTCCTGCGCGGCGTCCACCTGGTCGAATACACGCAGGACGCGCTGCGCGAGGTGGCGCCGCACGTGGTCACGCTGGCGACGGTGGAGGACCTGCCCGCGCACGGCCAGGCGGTCAGCGTCCGGTTCCCCGAGGGCGGCGCGTCGTGACCACGCTCGACGATCTGCCGATCCGCGACGACCTGCGCGGGCGGACGCCGTACGGGGCGCCGCAGCTCGACGTGCCGGTGCGGCTGAACACCAACGAGAACTCCTACCCGGTGCCCGAGCCGGTGGTGGAGGCGATCGGCAAGGCGGTCGCCGCCGAGCTGCGCGACCTCAACCGCTACCCGGACCGGGACGCGGTGGCGCTGCGCGCCGACCTGGCCGGCTACCTCGGTCACGGGCTGACCGCCGACCACGTGTGGGCGGCGAACGGCTCCAACGAGATCCAGCAGCAGCTGCTCCAGGCGTTCGCCGGTCCCGGGCGCACCGCGCTCGGCTTCACCCCGGCGTACTCGATGCACCCGCTGCTGGCGCTCGGCACCGGCACCCGGTGGGTGCCCGCCCGGCGCGGCGAGGACTTCGGGCTCACCGCCGGCGACGCGGTGGCCCAGGTCCGCGAGCACCGGCCGGACGTGGTGTTCCTCTGCTCGCCGAACAACCCGACCGGCACCGCGCTCGACCCGGCCGTGGTCGCAGCGGTGCTGGACGAGGCGCCCGGCATGGTGGTCGTGGACGAGGCGTACGCCGAGTTCGCCCGGCCCGGCACGGTCAGCGCGCTCGCCGTGCTGCCCGGCCACCCCCGGCTGGTGGTGACCCGCACCATGAGCAAGGCGTTCGGGTTCGCCGGCGGGCGGCTCGGTTACCTGGCCGCCGACCCGGCGGTGGTGGACGCGGTGCAGCTGGTCCGGCTCCCTTACCACCTGTCCGCGCTCACCCAGGCCGCCGCCCGCGCGGCGCTGGCGCACCGGGACGCCCTGCTCGGCACCGTGGCCGCGATCAAGGAGCAGCGGGACCGGATCGTCGCCGAGCTGCGCGCCCGGGGCCACCGGGTGGCCGACAGCGACGCCAACTTCGTGCTGTTCGCCGTCGAGGGGGACCAGGCGGTGGCCTGGCGTACCCTGCTCGATGCCGGCGTGCTGGTGCGCGACGTCGGCCTGCCCGGCTGGCTGCGCGTCACCGCGGGCACCCCGACCGAGACCGACGCCTTCCTCACCGCGATGGAGACAGTTTCATGAGCCGGATCGCCCGGATCGAGCGGGTCACCAACGAGACGAAGGTGCTCGTCGAGATCGACCTCGACGGCACCGGCAAGGCCGACATCGAGACCGGCGTCGGCTTCTACGACCACATGCTCAACCAGATCGCCCGGCACGGCGGCTTCGACCTGACCGTGCACACCGTCGGCGACCTGGAGATCGACGCGCACCACACGATGGAGGACACGGCGCTCGCGCTGGGCGCCGCGTTCGACCGGGCGCTGGGCGACAAGGCCGGCATCCGGCGGTACGGCTCGGCGACAGTCCCGATGGACGAGGTGCTGGTCCGGGCCGCCGTCGACCTGTCCGGCCGCCCGTACGTGGTGCACGACGAGCCGGTGCTGGCCCCGTACATCGGGCCGGTCTACCCGACGAGCATGACCCGGCACATCTGGGAGTCGTTCGGCCAGTCGGCCCGGATCACGCTGCACGTGGACGTGCTGCGCGCGGCCCGGCCCGGCGGCCACCCGGACGCCCACCACGTGGTCGAGGCGCAGTTCAAGGCCGTCTCCCGCGCGCTGCGCGAGGCCACCGCGCTGGACCCGCGGAACGCGGGCGTGGTGCCGTCGACGAAGGGCGCCCTGTGATGAAGGTGCTGCCCACACTTCTGTTGATCCTGGCCGGCCTGCTGGTCGGCGGGACGTGGTCGCTGCTCAAGCAGGGCGCGCCCCGCGCCGCTGTGGTGATCACCGGCCTGCTGGCCGTGCTGGCCACCGTCGCCGGGGTGCTCTGGCTGCTGCCGGGGGAGAGCTGATGGCACGGGTGGTGGTGCTCGACTACGGCTCGGGCAACCTGCGTTCGGCCGAGCGCGCGGTGGCGCGGGCCGGCGCCGAGGTGACAGTCACCGACGACCTGGACGCCGCCGCGTCGGCCGACGGCCTGGTGGTGCCGGGCGTGGGCGCGTTCGCCGCGTGCATGGCCGGGATCGAGGCGCTGGGTGCCGGGCCGGTCATCGCCGACCGGGTCGCCGCCGGGCGGCCGGTGCTGGGCATCTGCGTCGGCATGCAGATCCTGTTCGGGCACGGCGAGGAGCACGGCGTGGTCACCAAGGGGCTGGGGCTGCTGCCCGGCGGCGTGACCCGGCTGCCCGCGCGGCGGCTGCCGCACATGGGCTGGAACACCGTGCGGCCGCCGGCCGGCTCGACGCTGTTCGCCGGGCTGCCGGGCGACACCCGGTTCTACTTCGTCCACTCCTACGGCGTGACCGACCCGGCGGCGCTGGCCGAGGCGGGCGCCACGGTGACCACCGCGCACCACGGCACGGACTTCGTCGCGGCGGTGGAGCGGGGGCCGCTGTCGGCCGCGCAGTTCCACCCGGAGAAGTCCGCCGACGCCGGTGCCGCACTGCTGCGCAACTGGCTCGGCACGTTGTGACCGGACCGGTCCGGGGCACGCGGGCGGGGCGTCCGCGAGTGTTCGCGTGAGCAAGGAGCGGGCCCGCCGGCGCGCGGAGCGCGAGGCCGAGCAGGAGCGGGCGCGCGCCGCCCGCGCCCGCCGGGTGGCGCGCCGGGAACGGCGTCGTTCCCTGGTACGCCGGCTGACGCCGTCGCTGCGGCGCGGGCGTACCGGCCGGCTGCGCCGGCACACCCGCCGCGAGCGGGCGACGATCCTGGTGCTCACCGTGGTGGCGGTGGTCGCCATCTGGAATCTGGTGGACGACCTCGCGCTGCGGCTGGTGCTGGTCGTGTTGTTGTTGCTGGTCCTGCCCGCGATCGTGGTGATCGCGCTGGACCGTCGTTGAGGATCCGAGGAGAGAAGCGTTGAGCCTCACCCTGTTGCCCGCCGTGGACGTCGCCGACGGCCAGGCCGTCCGGCTCGTGCAGGGCGCCGCCGGTAGCGAGACCGCGTACGGCGACCCGCTGGACGCGGCTCTGGCCTGGCAGTCCGACGGCGCGGAGTGGATCCACCTGGTCGACCTGGACGCCGCGTTCGGGCGGGGCTCCAACGCCGCGCTGCTCGCCGAGGTGGTCGGCAAGCTGGACGTGAAGGTGGAGCTGTCCGGCGGCATCCGCGACGACGAGTCGCTGCGGGCGGCGCTCGGCACCGGGGCGGCCCGGGTCAACATCGGCACCGCCGCGCTGGAGGACCCGCAGTGGTGCGACCGGATCTGCGGCGAGTACGGCGACCGGGTGGCGATCGGGCTGGACGTGCGCGGCCGTACCCTGTCGGCGCGCGGCTGGACCCGCGACGGCGGTGACCTCTACGAGGTGCTGGCCCGGCTGGACGCCGCCGGGGCGGCGCGGTACGTGGTCACCGACATCACCAAGGACGGCACCATGCGCGGGCCCAACCTGGATCTGCTGCGCGAGGTGTGCGCCCGCACCGACGCCCCGGTGATCGCCTCCGGCGGCGTGTCCACGCTGGACGACCTGCGGGCACTGGCCACGCTGGAGCCGGTGGGTGTGGAGGGTGTGATCGCGGGCAAGGCGCTCTACGCGGGCGCGTTCACCGTCGCCGAGGCGCTGGCGACGCTGCGGGCCGGCGCGTGACGGCCGAGCCGGCCCGGACGCCCGTGGATGCCGGGGTGGTGACCCGGCTGGGCTCGGGTGGCCCGTGGGAGGCGCTGTACGGCTACTCCCGGGTGGTCCGGGCCGGCTCGCTGGCGATCACCGCCGGCTGCACCTCCACGGTGGACGGGCGGGTGGCGCACGCGGGTGACGCGGCGGCGCAGACCGCGCAGGCGATCCGGATCGGCCTGGACGCGCTGGCCGAGGTCGGCGCCGGGCCGGCTGACGTGGTGCGGACGCGGATGTACGTGACGGACCGGATCTACGCCGACGAGGTGGGCCGGGCGCACAACGCGGTGTTCGGCCTGGTGCGCCCGGTCGCCACGATGGTGGTGGTGGCCGGGCTGATCGACCCGGATCTCCTGGTCGAGGTCGAGCTGGAGGCGTACCTGCCGGACCGCTGAGCGGCACCCGCGGTGGCCGGCGCCGCTTCGTCGCCCGATAAGTTGTGCACAACTTGATTGCACGCTACGGTTCAGGGCGTGACCGATGATCTGGTGCTGCGCCGGCAGGTGTGCTTCGCGCTCTACGCGGCGTCGCGCGCCCTGACCGACGTCTACCGGCCCATCCTCGACGAGCACGGGCTGACCTACCCGCAGTACCTGGTGCTGCTGGTGCTCTGGGAGCACGACGACGACGCCCCCACGGTCTCCGAGCTCGGCGGTCAGCTCCGGCTCGACTCCGGCACGCTCTCCCCGCTGCTCAAGCGGCTGGAGGCGGCCGGTCTGGTGGTGCGTACCCGCTCGGCTGCCGACGAGCGCCGGGTCGAGGTGGGCCTCACCGACCGGGGCCGGGCGCTGCGGGAGCGGATGGGTGACGTGCCACGGCGGGTGGCCACCGCGACCGGGCTCACCGAGACCGAACTGGTCTTCCTCCACGGCATCCTCACCCGGGTCACCGAGACGATCCACCGACAGAAGGAGCAGTGACATGCAGGTGCTCTACACCGCCTCCGCCCGCGCCACCGGCGACGGCCGCGACGGTCACGTCCGGACCTCAGACGGCACGGTCGAGCTGGACCTAGCCGTACCGAAGGAGATGGGCGGCGCCGGCGGCGCGGCCAACCCGGAGCAGCTCTTCGCGGCCGGCTACGCGGCCTGCTTCCACTCCGCGCTGCGCGTGGTGGCCCGCCAGGCCAAGGCGGACGTCTCCGGCTCGGTCGTCGAGGCCGAAGTGGGCATCGGCCCGAACGGCAGCGGCGGCTACGGCCTGGCCGTGACGCTCGTGGTGGATCTGCCCGCGGTCGAGCGCGCCGCCGCCGAGCAGCTCGTGGACGCGGCCCACCAGGTGTGCCCCTACTCCAACGCGACCCGTGGCAACGTCGAGGTCACCCGCACGGTCCGCGAGGCCCGATGAGCGGGATGAACCGGGAGATCCACCTGGTGTCCCGGCCGGACGGCTGGCCGACGCCGGAGAACTTCCGCCTGGTCACCACCGAGGTGCCGACGCCGGGCCCCGGGCAGGTCGTGGTCCGCAACCGGTTCATGTCCGTCGACCCGTACATGCGCGGGCGGATGAACGACGTCAAGTCGTACGTGCCGCCGTTCGCGCTCGACGCCCCGCTCGACGGCGGCGCGATCGGTGAGGTGGTGGCGGGCGAGGCCGGCGGCGTCAAGCCCGGCGACACGGTGCTGCACGGGCTCGGCTGGCGCGAGTACGCGCTGGTGGACGCCAAGGGCGTGCGCAAGGTCGATCCCGGCCTGGCGCCGGTCACCGCGTACCTGGGCGTGCTCGGCATGACCGGGCTGACCGCGTACGCCGGGCTGCTCGACGTGGCCGCGATGAGGCCGGGGGAGACCGTGTTCGTCTCCGGCGCGGCCGGCGCGGTGGGCAGCATGGTCGGCCAGATCGCGAAGCTGCGTGGCGCCGGCCGGGTGATCGGCAGCGCCGGTTCCCCGGCGAAGGTCGAGCGCCTCACCGCGCTCGGCTTCGACGCCGCCTTCGACTACCACGACGGCCCGGTGTACAAGCAGCTCAGGGCCGCCGCCCCGGACGGCGTCGACGTGTACTTCGACAACGTCGGCGGCGATCACCTGGAGGCCGCGATCGGGGCGATGAACCTGCACGGCCGGGCCGCCATCTGCGGCATGATCGCGCAGTACAACGCCACCGAACCGCCGGCCGCGCCGCGCAACCTGGCGCTGGTGATCGGCAAGCGGCTGACGCTGCGCGGTTTCCTCGTCGGTGACCACGGTCACCTGCGGGAGCAGTTCGTGCAGGAGGTGGCGGGCTGGCTGCGCGAGGGCCGGCTGTCGTACGACGAGACGATCGTGGACGGCATCGAGCAGGCCCCCGAGGCGTTCCTCGGCCTGCTGCGCGGCGAGAACCTCGGCAAGATGCTGGTCCGTCTCTGACCGGCGCGAACGCACTCCCGCCGCGGGCGGTGGTGACCGGCCTCACCGGCGGGTCGCCACCGCCCGCGCGTTCGTTAGGCTCGGGGCATGACGGTGGCGGTACGGGTCATCCCGTGTCTGGACGTGGACGCCGGGCGCGTGGTCAAGGGGGTCAACTTCCTCGACCTGCGCGACGCCGGCGACCCGGTGGAGCTGGCGGCGGCGTACGACCGGGCCGGCGCGGACGAGCTGACCTTCCTCGACGTCACCGCCTCGTCCAGCGACCGGGGCACCATGCTCGACGTGGTGCGGCGCACCGCCGAGTCGGTCTTCATCCCGCTCACCGTGGGCGGCGGCGTACGCCGGGTCGCCGACGTCGACACGCTGCTGCGCGCCGGTGCGGACAAGGTCGGCGTGAACACCGCCGCCATCGCCCGGCCGGAGCTGATCGCCGAGATCGCCGACCGGTTCGGCCGCCAGGTCCTGGTGCTCTCGCTGGACGTGCGCCGCGCACCGGCCGGCACGACGCCGAGCGGCTTCGAGGTGACCACGCACGGCGGCCGCCGGGGCACCGGGCTGGACGCGGTCGAGTGGGCGGCGCGCGGCGCCGAGCTGGGCGCGGGCGAGATCCTGCTCAACTCGATGGACGCCGACGGCACCAAGGCCGGGTTCGACCTGGCGCTGATCCAGGCGGTCCGCGAGGTGGTCGACGTGCCGGTGATCGCCAGCGGCGGCGCGGGCGAGGTGGCCCACTTCCCGCCGGCCGTCGGCGCCGGGGCGGACGCGGTGCTCGCGGCCAGCGTCTTCCACTTCGGCGAACTGACAGTCGGCGAGGTCAAGGACGCGCTGCGCGGGGCCGGGCACCCGGTGCGCTGACGCGGCGGTCACTGCCGGCCGGAGTGCCCCTCGGGGGAGCGGCGCGGCATCGGGATCGACCGGACCACGTACTCCTGCACGGCGGCGGCGTGGTCGTCCTCGGCGAGCTGCCACTCGGACTCGGCGGGCGGGTGCCGCCGGGTCAGCACGCCCTGGACCGTGTCGACTGTGGTGCCGAGCCCGGCGCTGGGCCGGGTGCGCCAGAGCCGCTCACCGTCCGGGGTGACCCGGAACCAGCCGTCGGCGACGCTGACCAGGCCCGCGCCGACGAGCCGCCGGACCGCACCCTCCACCTCGTGTCGTTCCGGGATGGCCTGGTTGAGGTGGTCGGCTGTGGAGAGGACGTCGGCCAGCCGTACGCCTTCGGGGCGGCGTGTCGCGGCGGCCCGCCGGTGCCGGCCGGCGCCACTGGCGATGACCAACGCGACGAAGATCCAGGCGTCGCTCCAACGCCATCCGTTCTCCCCCATGCAGGAATGATGCCCGGCGGCGACGGCGGAGGAAACACCTGGTTTCACGGTTCTGCGTCGTCGCAGCTCAGCGCGTTGCGGCTCGGGCCGGGCCGTGGCGGTCGGCCCGGCCGCGGTCACGTAGCGTAGGCGCCGGCCGCCGGTCGTGCGGGCAGCGCGAAGACCGGGATGAAGAACTGGGCCAGCGGGCCGATGGTCAGCGCGTAGGCCACCGTGCCGAGGCCGACGGTGCCGCCGAGCAGCCAGCCGAGCGCCAGCACGGTGATCTCGATGACGGTGCGGACCAGCCGGACCGAGAACCGGGGGTGGCGGGCGACGAAGCCGGTCATCAGCCCGTCGCGCGGGCCGGGGCCGAGCCCGGCGCCGAGGTAGAGGCCGGTGGCGGCGCCGTTGGCGACGATCCCGGCGACGAGCAGCGCGACGCGCGCCGGCATACCCTCCCCGGGCGGCAGCACGGCCAGGGTGGCGTCGACGACCAGTCCGATCACCACGACGTTGCTGACCGTGCCGAGGCCGGGCCGCTGCCGCAGCGGGATCCAGAGCAGCAGCACGAGGGCGCCGACGGCGATGGTGACGGTGCCGAAGGACAGGCCGGTCTGCCGGGCGAGCCCCTGGTGGAACACGTCCCACGGGTCCAGTCCCAGCTCCGACCGGATCATCAGCGCCATGCTCACGCCGTACAGGACGAGCCCGGCGTAGAGCTGGGTGAGTCGCCGTGCCGGCCGGTGCCGGAGATTGCCAAGCTGTGCCATGCATGCCACCCTAGGGTCCAATCGCGGTCGTCAAGGGTGCCAATTTCGGAGGTGTGGCCATGACCAGCCAGGTGCGCGGCGTCCAATTGGCGCGACTCCTCGGCCAGTGGCACGCCCTGCCGGGCCGCCGGCGCAGCCCCGACTACGCCGCGCTCGCCGGCGCCGTCCGCGGGTTGCTCGCCGACGGGCGGCTGCCCCTCGGGGTACGCCTGCCGGCCGAGCGGGAGCTGGCCGAGGCGCTGCGGATCAGCCGGACCACTGTCACCGCCGCGTACCGGGAACTGCGGGAGAGCGGCCACCTGGCCAGCCGCCGGGGCGCGGGGAGCTGGACCATGCTGCCCGGCGGGCACCGGGTGGCCAGCACCGGGCTGTGGACGCCGCTGGACGACCGCGACATGATCGACCTCGGTGTGGCCGCGCTGTCCGCGCCCCCGCAGCTCGTCCCGGCCGCCCGCGCCGCGGCCGAGGATCTTCCCCGCTACCTCGGCGGCGCCGGCTACCACCCGACCGGCATCATCGAGCTGCGCGAGGCGGTGGCACGCGCCTACACCGAGCGCGGTCTGCCGACCAGCCCGGAACAGATCATGGTCACCAGCGGCACCCAGCACGCGCTGGATCTGGTGCTGCGATTGGCCCTCTCGCCCGGCGGCGGCGTGCTCGTCGAGTCGCCCACCTACCCCAACGCGCTGGCCGCGCTGTCCGCCCGGCGGGCCCGGATCGCCACGCACGGCCTGTCCGACGAGGGCTGGGACGCCGAACTGCTGCTCGGCAGCCTCCGGCAGACCCGGCCGAAGCTCGCGTACGTGATCCCCGAGTTCCAGAACCCGACCGGCCACCTGATGGCCGCCGACCTGCGCGAGCGGCTGGTCGGCACGGCCCACGCGGCCGGCACCGACCTGGTGGTCGACGAGTCCTTCGTCGACCTGCCGCTGGACGACACCACGCTGCCGCCACCGGTGGCCGTCTTCGACCGGCACTCCCGGGTGATCAGCATCGGCGGCATGAGCAAGCCCTACTGGGGCGGGCTGCGGATCGGCTGGGTACGCGCCTCCGCGCCCCAGGTGCAGCGGCTGGCCGCGGCCCGGGTCGGGGTGGACATGGCCAGCCCGGTGCTCGACCAGCTCGTCGCCGTGCACCTGCTCACCGAGGCGCCGGCCATCGTGGCCGCCCGCCGGGCCCAGCTCGTCGCCCAGCGGGACGCCCTGGTCGCCGCGCTCGCCGACCGGCTGCCCGACTGGCGGGTACGCGTGCCGGGCGGCGGCGTCACGCTCTGGGCCGAGCTGGACGGCCCGATCTCCAGCGCGCTGGCCCGCGCGGCCGAGGAGGTCGGCGTACGGCTGGCGCCCGGCCCCCGGTTCGGCCTGGACGGGACGCTGGAGCGCTTCCTGCGGCTGCCCTTCACGCTGCCCGCCGACGAGCTGGTGGAGGCGGTCGGGCGCCTCGCCGCGGTCCGCTACGACCTGGACCGCACCAGCCGCCCGCAGTGGCGCGAGCCGAGCGTCATCGCCTGACCCGGTCCGGCTGCCCGATCCGGTGGTGATCGGTCCGAAGCGCGGCTCCGGACCGGCCGGCGCCCGCAGACTGCCCGGGTGGGGAACGGGAGGGGAGTCCGGTGGTCGTGGAGGGTGCGGCGCAGCGCGCCTGGCTCCCGGACCACCCGGCTCGAGCTCTTCTACGACCTGGTCTTCGTCTTCGCGTTCCTGAACGTCACCACGCTCACCGCCTCGGAGCTCACACCGGCCAACCTCTACCGCTTCCTGCTGGTGCTGGCGCTGCTCTGGTGGTCGTGGACCGGCTTCGCCCGGATGGGCAACTTCTTCCGCGCCGACCAGGGCGTGCTGCCGCTGGTCGGCTTCGTCACCGTGGCGGCGACGTTCATGCTGGTGCTCAGCGAGCCCAGCGCGTTCGAGGACCTCCCCGGCGGGCTGCCCGGCCCGCTGGTCTTCGCCGGCTGCTACTTCGTGATCCGGATGGCCCAGCTCACGGTCTTCGGCTGGGTGGACCGCGCCGACCCGGTCCGGCGCCGCCGGTTGCTGCTGCGCGCCGCGTTCCCGGCCGCCGCCACGGTGCTGCTGGTCATCGCCGGAACCGTGCCGACGCGGCTGCCGCAGGAGCGGTTCGCGATCCCGCTGCAACTGGCGCTCTGGACGCTGGCGCTGCTCGTCGAGTACGTCGGCGGGGTGACGCTCGCCCGCCAGTGGTGGGTGGTGGTCTCGGCCGGGCACTGGGCCGAACGGCACGCGCTGATCGTGCTGGTCGCGCTCGGCGAGTCGATCATCGCGCTCGGGTTCGGCCCGAAACACGGGCTGCCGCTGACCGGGCCGGTGGCGGTGTCGGCGCTGCTCGGCATCGCGGTCGTCGCGGCGCTGTGGTGGGCGTACTTCGACACGCTCGCCTTCGCGCTGGAACAGGCGCTGCACCACGCCCGGGACGAGGCCACCCGAGTCCGGCTCACCCGGGACGTGTACACGTTCATGCACCTGCCGATGGTCGCCGGGACCATCCTCTACGCGCTCGGCCTCAAGGACCTGCTGGCCGAGGCCGCCGACCCGGCCACGCCCACGTGGGGGCTGCCGCTGGGCGACTTCTGGGGCGCGATCCTGTTCGGCGGGGTGGGTCTGTACCTGCTCAGCCTCGCCGGGTGCTGGTGGCTCGCGCTGCGCGAGGTGCACTGGCCGTTGCTGGCCGCGGTGGTGGCGCTGGCCGTGGTCGGCCCGTTCGTCTTCCGCATCCCGGAGCTGGTCGCGCTCGGTGTGCTGGCAGTCGTCACCGGCGCGGGCATCACCTGGGAGACACGCTCCGAGGACGGCCACCGGCGCCGGGTACGCGAGCTCGCGCTGGAGGAGCAGATCGCCGCCGAGGCCGAGCAGAGCCGCTGGCGGCAGCAGCACCTGTGAACGGCGCGCGGCCGTGCCCCGGGACGGTGGGGCACGGCCGGCGCGACGGTGTGGCGGTGCGGGCTACAGCTCGGCGAGCGTGCCTTCGTACATCTTGTCGATCTCGGAGGCGAAGTTCGTCTCCACGCTGCGGCGCTTGATCTTCAGCGACGGCGTGACCTCGCCGTCCTCGATGGTGAGGTCACGGGGGAGGATCGTCACCTTCTTGATCGTCTCCCAGCGGTTGAGTTTGGCGTTCAGCTCGGCGACGTATCCCTCGACCATCTCCCGTGCCTGCGGGGAGGTGACGATCGTGGTGTAGTCGCTGCCCTCCAGCGGCGTGCCGGCGGCCCAGCCCTTGATCGCGTCCGGGTCCAGCGTGACGAGCATGGTGCAGTAGTTGCGCGCCTGCCCGATCACCACGGCCTGCGAGGTGTACGGGCACACCGCCTTGAACATGCCCTCGATGTGCGACGGCGCGACGTACTTGCCGCCGGACGTCTTGACCAGATCCTTCTTGCGGTCGGTGATGCGCAGGTAGCCGTCGTCGTCGAGCGTGCCGATGTCGCCGGTGCGGAAGAAGCCGTCCTCGGTGAACGCGGCGGCGGTCTCCTCGGGCAGGTTGTGGTAGCCCCGCATGACCGGCTTGCCCCGCATCAGGACCTCGCCGTCGGTGTCGATCCGGCACTCCAGGTCGCCCATGGCCCGGCCCACGCTGCCGATCTTCAGCCCGCCGGGCGGGTTCACGAACGCGCCCGCGCTGGTCTCGGTCAGGCCGTAGCCCTCCGAGATGGGCAGGTTGGCGGCGGCGAAGAAGGTGGCGATCTCCTTGCTCAGCGGCGCCGCGCCGGAGACCAGCACCCGCATCCGGCCGCCCAGCCGGGCCTGGAGCTTGCTGAACACGAGCTTCTCGGCCAGCGCGTACTTCATCCGCAGCCCGGCCGGGACCGGCTTGCCGGCCTGCTCCAGCGCGACCTTCTCCTTGCCGACCCCGACGCCCCAGGCGAAGATCTTGGCCTTGGCGCCGCCCGCGCCCTGCGCGGTGGTGACCGCCTTGTTGTAGACCTTCTCGAAGACCCGGGGCGCGCCGCACATCAGCGTCGGCTGCACCACGCCCAGCAGGTCGACGAGCTTGTCCACCCGGCCGTCGACGTACGTGGGCAGGCCGACGTGGGTGGCGCCGCAGAGCAGCGTCTTGCCGAAGGAGTGGGACAGCGGCAGCCACAGGTACTGCAGGTCGTCGACGCGCAGCAGGCCCAGCTCGGCCTGCGCCACGCCCTCCCAGCACCAGCCGCCGTGCAGCAGCTCCACGCCCTTCGGGCGGCCGGTGGTGCCCGAGGTGTAGATCAGCGTGGCCAGGTGGTCCGGGCCGATGCCGGCGACGAGCATGTCGATCAGGTCCGGCTCGGCGCTCAGCGCCGCGGCGCCGCGCTCCTCCAGCTCGGCCAGGGTGAGCTGCGGGACGGCCGCCGCCGGGTCGGGCGTGCCGTCGAAGAGCACCACGTGGGTCAGTGCGGGCAGGTCGGCCCCGGCGATCTTCGCCGCCTGGGCCGGGTTCTCCGCGAACAGCACCTTCGAGCCGGAGTCGGCGATGATGTAGACCGCGTCGTCGGGTTCGGTGGTGGGGTAGACGGTGGTGGTGGCCCCGCCGGCGCACATGATGCCGAAGTCGGCGAGCACCCAGTCCAGGCGCGTGTTGGCCAGGATCGCGACCGGGTTCTCCAGGCCGACACCGAGCCCGTGCAGCCCGGCGGCGATCGCCTTGGCGCGCTGCCCGACCTGCTCCCACGTCAGCCAGACCGGGCCCGAGTCGTCGGGGGCGGGGTGGGCGAAGGCGTGCCGGTCGGGGGAGTCCGCCACGCGCTTGAGGAACATGTCCGGTACGGAACGGTACGGTACATCGAGAGCCATCGCTGTAGCCGCCTTCAGGGGTGGAGGGACGTGACGGGGGTCACGCCGGTCTGCGGTTACCGAAGGGTATTGCCTGCACCCGGCCAGCGGCTAGCCCCGATCGGTCGAGTCGTCGGCGGTCCCGCCTGCTGGAACCGCTCAGGCATACCGGCTGGCCGCGCGGGACCAGTCGTAGGTGGCCCTGATCCAGTCCCGGCGGGTGTCCAGGAAGACCCGCATCCCCTCGTCGGCCACGGCGCTCAGCGCCGCGTCCCGCTCCGCGTACGCGGCGAGGGCCTCGTTGAACCGGTCCGCCGCCGCGTGGAGCGCCGCCGACTCGTCCTGCCCGGTCTCACCCGCGATCGTGGTGACCAGGTTGTGCGCCTCCGGGGCCGCGCCACGCTCCTTGCCGTAGGAGAACAGGTCGTTGCACCAGCAGACCAGGTCGGTGGCGAGGGTGTCCAGGACGGTGAGCGCCGGGGCGACCCGCTGGTCGGCGCGGGGCGCGGACGGGCGGGCCAGGTCGGTCACCGTGAAGCTGGGGCGCACCCCGCCGGTGTGGCGGCGCATCTGCATGTACTCGGCCACCCCCGGCACCCGCCGGCGCTCCCGGTTGGCGGCCTCCCAGAGCAGCGCCAGCAGGTACTCCCGCAACTGGCTGACCAGGCGCAGCAGGTGGGCCGGCCGGCCCCGGTCGCGGGCCCGCCGGCACAGGTCGTGCAGCGCCAGGGCGATCGGCCCGCCGTCGGCCGGCGCGGGCGCGTCCGGGTCGCCGTGCCGGTCGAGCACCGCCAGCAGCGCGGCCAGCGTGGGGGCGAGCAGCGTGGGCGCCGCCCCCAGCCCGTCGTCGTCGCAGGCGTCGTCCACCACGAACAGCCAGTTGATCAGGTCGGTGAGCAGGCGCAGCCCCGACGGCGACGCCTCCGGGCAGGCCCGTCCGGCCAGTTCGGCGGCGTGTGCGCCGGCCAGCCGGCGCAGCCCCGCCCGGCTGTCGACCAGGCCGAAGTCGCGTACCCAGCCGGCGCTCTGCGCGGCCGCCTGGTCGACGGCGGGGTGACGCCGGGAGGGAAAGGGCGGCTCGTGCAGTGCCGAGAGGGCGAAGTCGCGCATCGTCGTCCCCTGTCCGCCGCCCCGAGGGGTGGGGCCGCCGCGCAGGAGCGTACGGGAGGCCGTGACCGTCATCGAAGTCCGGGTGTCCACTGTCCACCGTCGAACGGCGACCGGCTGCACACCCTCGGTCACAAGCCCAGTTCGGCGGTACGCAGACGCTCGGCGCGGTCGGCCGGACCGTCCACCTGGACCCGGGCCACCCGCTGCCGTCCGGTGAGGAAAAGCACCAGCTCGCCCGGTGCGCCCACCACCCGCAGCCGTTCGCCGCCACCGCCGGCCCGCAGCTCGCCGTGCCCCGGGGCCTGCACCAGCACCTCGGCCGGGAACCGCCGCAGCGCCATCCGGGCCAGCAGGGACGCCCGCTTCCACAGCACCGACTGCTGCCCGGCGGGCAGGTCGCGCGGGTGCCACCCCGGCCGGGCACGCCGCACGTCCTCGTGGTGGATGAAGAACTCCATCCCGTTGGCGAGCTCGTCGGTGAGCGGGTTGCTCACCGGGCTCCACACCGGGGGACGGCGTACCCGGGCGATCAGGTCGGCGTACGGCCCGGCGGCGATCCGCCGGCGGACCGACTCCCCGTAGCCGCGCAGCGGCGGCAGCAGGATCCCGCCCGCCGCGTCCGGCCGGCGCTCCCGCACCAGCAGGTGCGCCGCCAGGTCACGGGTGGTCCACCCCTCGTTGACAGTCGGCGCGTCCGGTCCCAGTTCCAGCATCAGGTCGGCGAGCGCCTCGCGCTCCGCTCGGGCGTACCGCGGCATGGCCCGATCGTAGGCCCGTTCCGGCCGATCGGCGCGCCACGCCCGGCGGGACCGCCCCGCCGGACCGCTTCCGGCCGCCCTCCACCCGGGTCCGGCGGGAACGTGACGGCGGACATATCCCGGCCGGGTCGGCGGGACCGGCGGCGAGCGGTAAGGATGGGGGAGAAAACTGTGGCTTACGGCGGGGGAGAGCGTGGCGAGCGGGACAAGTCGGGACGTGCTCGGCAGAGGGCTACGGGTGCTCGGCCGGGCCATCCGGGAACAGCCACGGATCTTCGCGGTCGCGGTCAGCGGCAGCGTGCTGTTCGGCCTCCTGGTGATCGCCAGCGCGTACGTGGTCGGGGCGGTGGTCGGCGACGTGGTCGTGCCGGCCGTGGAGCGCGGCGAGGTGGCCGGCGGCGCGCTGGCGCTGGCCGCGACGGCGCTGTTCGGCATCAGCGTGCTGCGGGTCGTCGGCATCTTCGGCCGCCGGCTCGGCGCCGGTTACATGCAGTACCGGCTCCAGGCCGCCTACCGTCGCCGGGTCACCCGCCGCTACCTGGAACTGCCGCTGGCCTGGCACCACCGCAACTCCACCGGCACGCTGCTGTCCAACGCCAACTCCGACGTGGAGGCGGCCTGGTACCCGATCGCGCCGCTGCCGTTCGCGGTCGGCACGCTGGTGATGCTCGTCGGCGCGGTGGCCTCGCTGTTCTTCACCGACTGGGCGCTGGCCCTGGTCGGCCTCGCCGTGTTCCCCGCGCTGTTCGCGCTCAACGTGGTCTACTCCCGCCGGATGGCGCCCCGGCAGGCCCGGGCGCAGCGGCTGCGGGCCGAGGTCAGCGGCATCGCGCACGAGAGCTTCGACGGCGCGCTGGTGGTCAAGACGATGGGCCGCGAGGCCCAGGAGACGGACCGCTTCGCCTCCCGCGCCGGTGAGCTGCGCGACGCGCTGATCTCGGTCGGCCGGCTGCGCGGCGTGTTCGACCCGATGCTGGAGACGCTGCCCAGTCTCGGCACGCTCGCCGTGCTGGTGGTCGGCGCGATCCGGCTGCGGCAGGGCGCGATCAGCGTGACCGAGCTGGTCAGCGTCGCGTTCCTGTTCACCGTGCTGGCGTTCCCGGTACGCGCCATCGGCTGGGTGCTGGCCGAACTGCCGCGCAGCGTCGCCGGGTGGGACCGGGTCCGCCGGGTGCTGGACGCCACCGGCGAGATGCCGTACGGCACCGCGACGCTCGACCCGGCCACCCGCGAGCCCGCCACGCTCGCCTTCGACGACGTGCACTTCGCGTACGAGCCGGCCGAGGCGCACCTGCCCGGCGCGCAGGTGCTCGGCGAGGTGACGTTCACCGTGCCGGCCGGGAAGACGGTCGCGCTGGTCGGTCCCACCGGCGCGGGCAAGTCGACGATCGCGTCGCTCGCGGTGCGCCTGGTCGACCCGGGGGCCGGCCGGGTCACGCTGGACGGCGTGGACGTGCGGGAGCTGACCGCCGCCTCGCTCGCCGGCACGGTGGCGCTCGTGGCGCAGGTGCCGTTCGTCTTCGACGACACGGTCCGGGCCAACATCGCGCTCGACCGCGCCGGCATCGGCGACGACGAGGTGTGGGCGGCGCTGCGGCTGGCCGAGGCGGACGGCTTCGTGGCCGCCCTGCCGGACGGGCTGGACACCATGGTCGGCGAGCGGGGCACGTCGCTGTCCGGCGGGCAGCGCCAGCGGCTGACGCTCGCCCGGGCGCTCGCCGGTCGACCCCGGCTGCTGGTGCTCGACGACGCCACCAGCGCTGTCGACCCGCGGGTCGAGGCGGCCATCCTGGCCGGGCTGCGCTCACCCGCCGACGGCGGCGCCCCGGCGTCGATCCTGGTGGTGGCGTACCGCCGGGCCACCATCGCGCTCGCCGACGAGGTGATCTACGTGGAGCAGGGCCGGGTGGTCGCCCGCGGCACCCACACCGAGCTGCTCGCCACCGTGCCCGGCTACGCCGACCTGGTCACCGCGTACGAGCAGGCCGAGCAGGAACGCGAGCAGAATCGGACGTACGACGAGGTCACGCCGTTGCCCTCGGGCCTGGAGGTGGACCGGTGAGTACGACCACGGGGGAGAACACCGAGACCACCGAGTCGACCTGGCGGACGCTGCGGCGCGGGCTGGCGCTCTCCCCGGAGCTGCGCACCGGCCTCGCCGGCACGCTGGCGCTGGCCCTGGTCTACATGGTCGGCCGGGTGGCCGTGCCGGTGGCGGTGCAGCGCGGCATCGACCACGGCATCGTCGGCGGGCTCGACCTGAACGTCATCTCGCTCACCGTGGCGATCACCGCCGGGGTGCTGGTGGTCACCACCGCCTGCGGGTACCTGATGATGCGCCGGCTGTTCACCGTGAGCGAGACCGCGCTGGCCGGCGTGCGCACCCGGGCGTTCCGGCACGTGCACGACCTGTCCATGCTGCACCAGCAGTCCGAGCGGCGCGGGTCGCTCGTCTCCCGGGTCACCAGCGACGTCGACCAGATCACCCAGTTCCTCCAGTGGGGCGGCGTGATCCTCATCGTCAACCTGGGCCAGCTGCTGGTGACCACCGCCGTGATGCTCGCGTACTCCTGGCAGTTGACGCTCGTGGTGCTCGTCGCGTTCGCGCCCGCGGTGCTGGTGATCCGGCAGTTGCAGCGCCGCCTCGCCGGGGCGTACGGGCTGGTGCGGCAGCGCACCGGCACGCTGCTCGGCGCGATCGGCGAGAGCGTGGTGGGCGCGCCGGTGATCCGGGCTTACGGCATCGCCGGGCGCACCGCGCGGCGGCTCGACACGGCCATCGACGGTCAGCGGGTGGCCCAGCAGCGGGCGATCCGGATCAGCATCATGGGCAGCTCGGTGGGCGAACTGGCCGCCGGGCTGGCGCTGGCCGGCGTGGTGGTGGTCGGGGTCAGCCTGGGCGTCGACGGCACGCTGACGATCGGCCAGCTCACCGCGTTCCTGTTCCTGGTCACGCTGTTCATCCAGCCGGTGCAGATCGCCACCGAGGTGCTCAACGAGGCGCAGAACGCGATCGCCGGCTGGCGCCGGGTGCTGGACGTGCTGGACGTCTCCCCGGACGTGGCCGACCCGGGCGAGCAGGGGCGGGAGCTGCCGCCGGGGCCGCTGGACGCCCGGTTCGCCGGCGTGACGTTCGCCTACCCGGGCGGGCCGCCGGTGCTGCACGACGTGACGCTGGACATCCCGGCCAAGAGCCGGGTGGCGGTGGTGGGCGAGACCGGGAGCGGCAAGACCACGTTCGCCAAGCTGCTCACCCGCCTGATGGACCCGACCGAGGGCGCGGTGCTGCTCTCCGGGGTCGACCTGCGGCAGGTGCGCTTCGACTCGCTGCGCTCCCGGGTGGTGATGGTGCCGCAGGACGGCTTCCTGTTCGACGCCACGGTCGGGGAGAACGTCCGCTTCGCCCGTCCCGACCTGACCGACGAGCGGCTCACCGCCGCGTTCGCCGAGCTGGGCCTGTCCGACTGGCTGGACGGGCTGCCGTCCGGGCTGGACACGCCGGTCGGCGAGCGCGGGGAGGCGCTGAGCGTCGGGGAGCGGCAGCTCGTGGCGCTGGCCCGGGCGTACGTCGCGGACCCGGACCTGCTGGTGCTGGACGAGGCGACGAGCGCTGTCGACCCGGCCACCGAGGTCCGCCTGCAACGGACGCTCGACGCGGTGACCCGGGGCCGGACCACGCTCGCCATCGCGCACCGGCTGTCCACCGCGCAGGCGGCGGACGAGGTGATCGTGGTGGACCGGGGCCGGATCGTGCAGCGCGGCCCGCACGAGGATCTGGTCCGCGACGCCGACTCGGTCTACGGCCTGCTGTACGCCTCCTGGTTGGAGCAGACCCGCTGATCCTGGCGGGTCTGCTCGAGGACGCCGGTCAGCGGGAGTAGAACTCCACCACCAGCTGTTCGTCGCAGACCACCGGCACCTCGCGCCGGGCCGGTTCGCGCACCAGCGTGGCGCGCAGCTCGGCCGGCTGCGCCGACAGGTACGGCCGGGGCTGGGCGTCGGCGTGCGCGCCGGCGGCGGCGAGCTGGAACGGCGGCAGCGCGCGGCTGCGCTCGCGTACGCCGACCACCTGGCCGGGACGCAGCCGGTACGACGGCCGGTCGACCTTGCGCCCGTCGACTGTGATGTGGCCGTGCGCGACGAGCTGGCGGGCCTGGTAGATGCTGCGCGCCAGCCCGGCCCGCAGCACCACCGCGTCGAGACGCCGCTCCAGCAGGGCGACGAGCGTCTCGCCGGTCTTGCCGGCACCCCGGGCGGCCTCGTCGAACAGCCGGCGCAGCTGGGCCTCGCTGACGTTGTACTGGTGGCGCAGCCGCTGCTTCTCCAGCAGCCGCACCTGGTAGTCGGACGTGGTGCGGCGGGACCGGCCGTGCACGCCCGGGGGATAGGGGCGCCGCTCGAAGTACCGCACGCACTTGCGGGTCAGCGGGATACCGAGGGCGCGGGAGAGCCGGGCCTTGGGCCGGGGGTGGTTCACGTCGACGTCTCCGATCGTCTAGCCTGCTTCTTAGGTAAGCCTAACCTACATTGAGGAGGTCGGGATCATGCGGCCCAGCCCGGCGGAGATCGTGCGAACCCTGGTCGCGGGCCGGTTGCCCGCCCTCGTCCACCTGGCCCGGCATCCCGGCCCGCACCAGGTCCGGCATGCGGTCGACCCGGACGGGCGGGTGCTGCTGCTCGTACCCGTGGTCAGTGACCTCGCCGCGGCGCTCGTGCCGCCGGCGGGCGACACCGACGTGGCCACCGTGCTCGACGTGCTCGACCTGCCGCCGGCCGCCGGGGCGCCCTCGCTCGGCCGGGCCTGGGTGTCCGGCTGGGCCGCCCGGCTGGACGGGGACGCGGCGCGCGACGCGGCAGTCGACTTCGCCGCCACCGACCCGGCCGGCGACCTGCTCGACGTGGGCAGCCGGTTCCACCTGCACCGCTTCGAGGTGGCCGAGGCCCGCTGGGAGCACGCCGGGCGCGTGCGCCGGGTAGACCCGGAGGCGTTTGCGGAGGCCGAGCCGGACCCGCTGCACCCGGTCGAGGCCGACCTGCTGGCCGACCTGACGGATCACCACGCCGAGCAGGTCGGCGACTACCTGCGGCGGCGGCTGGACCTGCCCGGCGACCAGGTTCCCCGGGTGGTCCGGATCGACAGGTACGGGCTGCTGGTCGCGCACGGGCGGCCCGGCGCGGCCCGGCGGGCCCGGCTCGCCTTCCCCCGGCCCGTCGCCGACGTGGCGGAGCTGTCCCGCCTGCTGCACCCGATGCTCTGCCCCCGGGCGGCGGCCTGAGCGGCACCGCCGGCCCGGTCCTCGGCGCGGGCGGCACGCCGGCCTCGACGGCTCAGGTGATGTCGCCGGTGAGGTAACGCTGGACCGTCGGGCCGATGGCGGCCACCAGCGTCGCCGGTTCGGCGGTGGCGACGGCGTCGAGACGGAGCACGTACCGCATCATGGCCAGCCCGGCGAGCTGGGTGGCGACCAGCCCGCCGCGCAGCGCGCGCTGCGCCGGGTCGACGTCGAGCTGGTCGAGCACCCGGCGCAGCACCTGCGTGACCAGGAACTCGCGCAGCAGGCGCGCGGTCCATTCGTTGCTGACCGCCGAGCGCAGCAGCGCCACCGCCGCGGTGCCGGTGGGGGAGTCCCAGACCTCCAGGAACATGCGGACCATCCGCTCGCCGGTCGCGTCCGGGCCGCCGGCGAGCACCGCCGGTAGCAGCCGTCCCGGGTCGGCCGGGAACGCCGTCGCGGCCCGGAACAGCTCCTCCTTGCCGCCGAAGTAGTGGTGCACGAGCGCCGGGTCCACGCCGGCCGCCGCGGCGATGGCCCGGATCGACGCGGCGTCGAAGCCGCGCTCGGCGAACGCCTCCCGCGCCGCGGCGAGGATGGCCTCACGGGTGTCCGGGGTGCCGGGCCGCCGCCCGGTGCGCCGCGCGTTCACCCGCTGCGCCGGCGCAGCGTCGCGGCGGCCAGCACCAGCGCCGCCACCGCCGCCCCGGCCACGATCGCCACGTCCCGCCACATCGTCCCGGTCGGTTCGGCGTGCGCGCCGACCTCCTGCAACGCCTCGACCGCGTACGACAGGGGCAGCGCGTCGCTGACCGCCTGGAGCCAGCCGGCCATCTGGTCGCGCGGCACGAACAGGCCGCAGAGCAGCAGTTGCGGGGCCACCACCACCGGCATGAACTGGACCGCCTGGAACTCGGTGCGGGCGAACGCCGAGCAGAACAGCCCGAGCGCCACCGCGAGCACCGCGTTCACCCCGGCGATCAGCACGACCAGCCACGCGCTGCCCGCGGTCTCCAGCCCGAACACCCGGTACGCGACGACCGAGGCGACTGTGGACTGGAGCACCCCGGCCAGGCCGAACGCGATGCCGTACCCGAACAGCAGGTCGAGCTTGCCCAGCGGCGTGGTGAGCAGGCGCTCCAGCGTGCCGGTGGTGCGCTCGCGGAGCATGGCGATGCTGGTCACCAGAAACATGATGATGAACGGGAAGAAGCCCAGCATGATCAGGGCCACCCGGTCGAACGTGCTGGGCCCGCCGGGCGGGGCGGGCTGGTCGACGTACATGAAGTAGACCAGCGTGAGCAGCACCGACGGCACCACCACGAGCAGCGCCACGGTCCGCCGGTCGTGCCGCAGCTGGCGCAGGATGCGCCCGGTGGTGGCGGCCAGGATCCGTCCGTTCATCGCACCTCTCCCTCGGCGTCGCGGATCAGGCGCAGGAACGCCTCCTCCAGGTCGTCGGTCCCGGTGGCGGCGCGGACCGCGGCCGGGGTGTCGTCGGCGACCAGGCGGCCGTCGCGGATGAGCAGCAGCCGGTCGCAGCGGGCCGCCTCGTCCATCACGTGGCTGGAGACCAGCAGCGTGGTGCCGTTCGCGGCCATGGCGTGGAACCGGGCCCACAGGTCGGCGCGCAGCACCGGGTCCTGGCCGACAGTGGGTTCGTCGAGGACCACCAGCTCCGGTTCGCCGACGAGCGCGCAGGCGAGCGAGGCGCGGCTGCGCTGGCCGCCGGAGAGCGTGCCGACGAGCTGGTCGGCCGCGCTCGCCAGGCCGACGTCGGCCACCGCGCGGTCGGCCTCGGCGCGGCCCCGGCCCTGGAGCACCGCGAAGTAGCGGGCGTTCTCCCGCACCGTCAGGTCGGCGTAGACGCTCGGTGCCTGGGTCAGGTAACCCACCCGGCGGCGCAGGTCGGCCGAGCCGGCGGGGAGGCCGAGCACGTCGACCGCGCCGGAGCCGACCGTCTGCACGCCGACCACCGCGCGCATCAGCGTGGTCTTGCCGCTGCCGCTGGGCCCGAGCAACCCGGTGACGGTGCCCCGGGGCACCGCGCACGTGATGCCGTGCAGCACCCGCCGCCCGCCCCGGTCGACCACCAGGTCGCGGACCGACACTGCGTCGTCCATGCTCGCCTCCGTCAATTCATCACCTGTTGAACTCAACGGTAGGTGAATTCCTTCCCGAGAGCAACGAGGGACTTGACTTCGAGTGCGCTCGAACTGGAAGCCTGGAGGACGTGGACATCAGCACGCGGGAGATGAGCCTCACCGTGGGTGAGGCGGCGGAACGGGTCGGCCTGACCACCTACACGCTGCGCTGGTACGAGCAGGAGGGCCTGGTGGGCCGCGTCGGGCGGGACTCGTCGGGCCGCCGGCGCTACACCGAGTCCGACGTCAACTGGCTGTTCCTGCTCACCCGGCTGCGGCGCACCGGGATGCCGGTACGCGACATGCGCCGCTACGCCGAACTGGCCCGGCACGGGGACAGCACGCTCGGCGCGCGACGGGCGCTGTTCGAGGCGCACCGGGCCCGCGTACTGGCCCGGATGGCCGAGCTGGAGGAGGACCTGAAGGTCCTCGAACACAAGATCGACGCGTACCGCCGGGCGGAGGAGGAATCAGGCTGAAAACCCCAGCGGCGGACAGCGGGTCCGGCAACGGTCATTGCGGTGAAGATCGGATTTCGGCACCATGACGCCGTGGGTCCAGCGCAGTTGCCCGACACCGCATTCCTCGACGACTGGGCCGCCCGCCTGCGGCAGGCCGCCGACCGGCCGGTCGTCGGGATCATGCTGCGCGGCAGCCATGCCCGGCGGGCCGCCACCGAGCACAGCGACGTGGACGTGGACGTGCTCGTGGCAGCCGACGACGGACGGGCCGCCGGCGCGGGGGCCCGGCAGACGACGTCCCGCCGCGGCACGCCGTACGCGGCCCGGCGGGCGTACCTGACCGAGTTCGGCGGCCGCCTCGTGCACGTCTCCGTGGCCGCCCGCGACGTCCGCTCCTGGGTGCGCCGCCTGGGCCAGCCCGCCGACTGGGCGTTCGGTCTCCCGGTCACCGCGCCCGCCCGGCTGCTGTGGGCCGCGCCGGAGTGGCGCCGCCGGATCGACCTGCCGGTGCTCTGCCAGCCCGCCGACGAGCCGCGCCTGGAGGAGCTGATCGCGACGCTGGGCAAGGTCGCCGCGGCCCGCGTGGCCGACGACCCGATCGGGGTCCGGCTCGCCGCGGCCGACCTGGCCCGGCTCTGCCCCTCGGTGCTGCGGCCGGCCAACCCGACCGTGCGCGTCGTGTCCCGCCGGGCCGCCCTGACCGCCGCGCTGGACCTGCCGGTCGCCCCGCCCGGCTACCGCCACGACATGCTGCTCTGCCTCGGGCTGCGCGCCGGTGACCCGGCCGAGGTCGGCGCCGCCGCCGGACGGCTGGTCACCGGCATCCTCCCGCTGATCCGCCCGTACGCCGGCGAGATCGCCGCCACCCACGGCGCGGACCTGGCCGAGGCACTGGTCGACGGCCGGGTGGACCGCTACCTCGGCCGGCTCGGCCGGGCGCTGGGGACGGTGACGCCCGCCTCCCGGGACACGTCGGCGGTGCCCGGGCCGCGTGCGGGAGAATGGTCAACCGTGCCCGCCCCTGACGCGCCGCTGACCGGCGCCCCCGCTCCCGGACCGGCCCGTCCGTCCCGGCTCGACCCGGCCATCGCGGCCAGGCTCCGCCGCACCCCGGACGGCCTGGTCGCCGCCGTGGTCCGCGCCCACGACTCGGGCGAGGTGCTGATGGTCGCCTGGATGGACGACGAGGCGCTGCACCGCACGCTCACCACCGGCCGGGCCACCTACTGGTCGCGCAGCCGCGGCGAGTACTGGGTGAAGGGCGCCACCTCGGGCAACCACCAGTACGTGCGCTCGGTGGCGCTCGACTGCGACGGCGACGCGCTGCTGGTCAGCGTCGAGCAGGTCGGCGCGGCCTGCCACACCGGGCAGCGCACCTGCTTCTTCACCGAGCTGCCGGTCAGCGCTCCGGAGGCGACCCCGTGACCGACGGCACGGTCAGCCCGGACCGGTCCACCTTCGCCGACCTGGCCGCCCGCTGGCGGGTCGTGCCGGTGACCCGGCGGCTGCTCGCCGACGCGGAGACGCCGGTCGGGGTCTACCGCAAGCTGGCCGGCGGTCCCGGCACGTTCCTGCTGGAGTCCGCCGAACAGGGCGTCGGCTCGGCCGGCACGGCCTGGTCGCGCTACTCGTTCATCGGCGTGCGCAGCAGCGCCACGCTCACCGAGCGCGACGGCGCGGCGAACTGGACCGGCACGCCACCGGCGGGCGTGCCCACCGGCGGCGACCCGGTCACCGTGCTGCGCGAGACGGTCGCCGCGCTCGCCGGGCCGGGCTGGGATCCGGCCGGCGACATGCCGCCGCTGACCGGCGGCCTGGTCGGCTACCTCGGGTACGACCTGGTCCGCCGCTTCGAGCGCCTGCCCGAGCTGACCGAGGACGACCTGGACGTGCCCGAGCTGGGCATGATGCTCGCGACCGACCTGGTGGTCCTCGACCACTACGAGGGCTCCGCGATCCTGGTCGCCAACGCGGTGCTGCCGCCGCTGGACGACCCCGACCGGGCCGGGCGGGTCGAGGCCGCCTACCACCACGCCGTCGGCCGCCTCGACGCGATGACCACCGCGTTGTCCCGGCCGATTCCGCCCATGGTCTCGACAGTCGACCGGCCCGGCGTCGGCGAGGTGGTCAGCCGCACCCCCGAGGGCGGCTACCCGGAGGCGGTGGAGGCGGCCAAGGAGGCGATCCGGGCCGGTGAGTGCTTCCAGATCGTGCTCAGCCAGCGCTTCGAGCGCCCCACCGACGCCGACCCGCTCGACGTCTACCGGGTGCTGCGCACCACGAACCCCAGCCCGTACATGTATCTGTTGCGTTTCGACGGCTTCGACATCGTCGGCTCGTCACCGGAGGCGCACCTCAAGGTCAGCGCCGGCCCGGACGGGCGGCGGCGGGCGTTGCTGCACCCGATCGCCGGCACCCGGCCACGCGGCGGCTCCCCGGACGGCGACGCGAAGCTCGCCGCCGAACTGCTCGCCGACCCCAAGGAACGCGCCGAGCACGTGATGCTCGTCGACCTGGGCCGCAACGACCTGGGCCGGGTGTGCCGGCCGGGCACCGTCGAGGTGCCCGAGTTCGCCACCATCGAGCGCTACAGCCACGTCATGCACATCGTCTCCACGGTCGTCGGCGAGCTGCGCGACGACCGCACCGCGTTCGACGCGCTGGCCGCGACGTTCCCGGCCGGGACGCTCAGCGGCGCGCCCAAGGTCCGGGCCATGGAGATCATCGAGGAGCTGGAACCGGTGCGGCGCGGCGTCTACGGCGGCACCGTCGGCTACTTCGCCTTCGGCGGCGACCTGGACATGGCCATCGCGATCCGTACCGCGCTGATCCGCGACGGCCGCGCCTACGTGCAGGCCGGCGCCGGGATCGTGGCCGATTCCGACCCCGCCGCCGAGGACCAGGAGACGCGCAGCAAGGCCGCCGCCGTCCTCGCCGCCATCGCCGCCGCCGAGACGCTGCGGGCCGCCCGGTGAGAGCGCCCGGCACCACCGCGCCCGCGGCCCGCGGCCGGCGCGAACTCGCGTACGCGGTGCTGCTCTGCCTGGTCGGCGCGGGCCTGGCCTGCTGGGCGGTGACCCGGACCTGGGCGGTCGAGGTGACCGCCCGGGGGTCGCTGCCGTCCGGGCGGGCCGGGCGCACCGGTACGGAGCTGCTGCCCTGGGTGCTGGCGCTGACGTACGTGGGACTCGCCGGCGGTGGCGCGGTGCTCGCCACCCGGGGCCGGCTGCGCCGGCTGCTGGGTGTGCTGCTGGCCGCCGTCGGCGTGGCCGTGACGGTCGGCGGCGGGATCGGCCTGACCGAGACCGGGGTGAGCCGGCAGTGGCCCGCGCTGGTGCTGGCCGGCGGCCTGGCCCTGGCGGCCGGCGGCGCGTTCACCGCGCTGCGCGGCGACGGCTGGCCGGCGATGGGCGCCCGGTACGAGCGGCGGTCCGCCCCGGCGGACGAGCCCGGCCGGCCGGCGGTCGAGCGTGGCACCCGGGACGCGTGGGACGCGCTGGACCGGGGCGAGGACCCGACGGTCAGCTGACCGGCTGCGCCTCGCGGGCGTCGCGCCGCTGCCGGGCCGCGGCCCGCGCGGCGGCCAGCTCGGCCACCAGCCGCTCCAGCTCGCGGCGCTGGGCGGCGCGGGCCCGGTCGGCGCAGACCGCCTCCCAGGCGTTGCCCCGGGCGGTACGCATCCGGCCGTCACCGGCCACCGCGCGTTCGAGCGTGTGAACTACGCCGACGGCGAGCGAGGCGACGGTACGGGAGATGGTGGTCAAGCCGATGGTCTGGGTCGGCCCGTTGGCGCTCATGGTCACCCCATACGAGATCGTTGGCGACGGTCGGCAGCCGCCGGCGTCGAGTGTGCCCGACGACGATGCTTCCGGGCGGACGTTTCGCCGCCGTGAAGCACAGGTCAACGCTGTCGCACCGGGGACGACCTGGGCAGGGCCGGAGGTCCTTGAGCTTGGTCACAGCGGCCGCCGGAACCCGTCCTGCGGGCCCGGAACGATCGTGGTGAGATAGGGGATGGGTGACGGTCGATGCCAGCGGTGGCGCTGCGTGACATGGCGTTCACCGGAAGTCGGCCATCATGCCACAGCCCATGTCGTGAGGTGCGCCATACCCCCCGGCACTCGTCGCCAGGTGGCGCCCCCTAGCATCGGCCCATGACGCCCGGAGAGGGGAGTCCGTTGGTGACTGCTGAGCATGCGCACGCGGAGGGGGACGACGCCGGAGCGGCGCCGTCCGCAGGGGTGCTCGACGAGATCCTGGCCGGTGTGCGCGAGGACGTGGCCCGGCGCCAGGAGCAGGTTCCGCTGGAGCGGATCCGGGAACTGGCCGCCGCCGCGCCGCCACCGCTGGACGCGTACGCGGCCCTGCGCCGCCCCGGTGTGGCCGTGATCGCCGAGGTGAAGCGCTCGTCGCCGTCCAAGGGGCGGCTGGCCGAGATCGCCGACCCGGCCGACCTGGCCGGGGACTACGCCGCGGGTGGCGCGCGGGCGATCAGTGTGCTGACCGAGGGCCGTTGGTTCGGCGGGTCGCTCGACGACCTGGCGGCGGTGCGGGCCGCGGTGAACGTGCCGGTGCTGCGCAAGGACTTCGTCGTCTCCAGCTATCAGGTGCACGAGGCCCGCGCGCACGGCGCCGACCTGGTGCTGCTGATCGTCGCCGCGCTGGAGCAGAACGCGCTGGTCGGGCTGCTGGAGCGGATCGAGTCGCTCGGCATGACCGCGCTGGTCGAGGTGCACACCGAGGAGGAGGCGGACCGCGCGCTGGAGGCGGGCGCGCAGGTGATCGGCGTGAACGCCCGCGACCTGCGTACCCTGGAGGTCGACCGCTCGGTGTTCGAGCGGATCGCGCCCGGCCTGCCGAGCAGCGTCGTCAAGATCGCCGAGTCCGGGGTGCGCGGTCCGCACGACCTGATCCGGTACGCCTCCGCCGGCGCCGACGCCGTGCTGGTGGGCGAGGGCCTGGTCACCCAGAAGAGCCCGCGTGAAGCGGTCGCCGAGCTGGTCAACGCCGGTAACCACCCGGCCACGCCCCGCCCGGTGCGCTGAGCCGCCGGGCACCCGATCCGAGAGGACGCCCGCGATGAGCGCCGCACCCGCAGCCGGCCAGGTTCCCGACGCCGCCGGTCACTTCGGCCGGTTCGGCGGCCGGTTCGTCCCCGAGGCGCTGGTCGCCGCGCTGGACGAGCTGGACGCGGCGTACCGGAAGGCGATGGGCGACGAGGACTTCCTCGCCGAGTTCGACGCGCTGCTGCGCGACTACGCCGGCACGCCCTCGCTGCTCTACGAGGCCCGGCGGTTCTCCGCGCAGATCGGCGCGCGGGTCCTGCTCAAGCGCGAGGACCTCAACCACACCGGCGCCCACAAGGTCCGCAACGTGCTGGGCCAGGCGCTGCTCACCAAGCGGATGGGCAAGCGGCGGGTCATCGCGGAGACCGGCGCCGGCCAGCACGGCGTCGCCACCGCCACCGCCGCCGCGCTGTTCGACCTGGAGTGCGTCGTCTACATGGGCCAGGTGGACACCGAGCGGCAGGCGCTGAACGTGGCGCGGATGCGGATGCTCGGCGCCACAGTCGTCCCGGTGACCGCCGGCTCGCGCACGCTCAAGGACGCGATGAACGAGGCGATGCGGGACTGGGTCGCCAACGTCGAGGACACCCACTACCTGATCGGCACCGCCGCCGGCCCGCACCCGTTCCCGGAGATGGTCCGGGACTTCGTGCGCGGCATCGGCGAGGAGGCCCGCCGGCAGTGCCTGGACCTGACCGGCGCGCTGCCGGACGCGGTCGCGGCCTGCGTCGGTGGCGGCTCCAACGCGCTCGGCATCTTCCACGCGTTCGTGCCGGACACCGGGGTCCGGCTCTACGGCTTCGAGGCCGGCGGCGAGGGCGTCGACACCGGCCGGCACGCCGCCAGCATCACCGGCGGCTCGTCCGGCGTGCTGCACGGCACCCGTACGTACGTCCTCCAGGACGCCGACGGGCAGACCATCGAGTCGCACTCGATCTCGGCCGGCCTGGACTACCCGGGCGTCGGCCCGGAGCACGCCTGGCTGCACGACACCGGCCGGGCCACCTACCTGCCGGTCGACGACGCCGACGCGATGGCCGCGTTCGAGCTGCTCTGCCGCACCGAGGGCGTGATCCCGGCGATCGAGAGCGCGCACGCGCTGGCCGGTGCCCGCGCCGTCGCCCCCCGGCTCGCCGAGGAGCTGGGCCGGGAGCCGGTGATCGTGGTCAACCTGTCCGGCCGGGGCGACAAGGACGTGCACACCGCCGGCGCGTACTTCGGCATCCTCGACAAGGAGTGACAGCGTGAGCCGCATCGGGGTCGCCTTCGACAAGGCGCGGGCGGACGGGCGGGCGGTGCTGGTCGGTTGCATGCCGGCGGGCTTCCCGACCGTGGAGGGCAGCATCGCCGCCATGAAGGCCATGGTCGAGGCGGGCGTGGACGTCATCGAGGTGGAGATCCCGTACTCCGACCCGGTGATGGACGGCCCGGTGATCCAGAAGGCGAGCGACATCGCGCTGGCCGGCGGTGTCCGCGTCGCGGACGCGCTGCGCGTCGTCGAGGCGGTCGCCGCGATCGGGGCCAGCGTGGTCACGATGACCTACTGGAACCCCATCGAGCAGTACGGCGTGGACGCGTTCGCCCGTGACATGGCCGCCGCCGGTGGCACCGGCCTGATTACGCCGGACCTGATCCCGGACGAGGCAGCCGAGTGGCTGGCCGCCTCCGACGCGCACGGCCTGGACCGCACGTTCCTGGTGTCCCCGTCCTCGACCGACGCGCGGCTGCGGATGACCGCCGAGCACTGCCGCGGATTCGTGTACGCCACCGCGATCATGGGTGTCACCGGCGCCCGCGCGCAGACCTCCGAGGCGGCGCCGGTCCTGGTCTCCCGGCTGCGCGAGGTCACCGACATCCCGGTCGGCGTCGGGCTGGGCGTGGGCACCGGCGCGCAGGCCGCCACCGTCGCCGGGTACGCCGACGCGGTGATCGTGGGCAGCGCGCTGGTCCGCTGCGTGCTGGACGCTCCGGACCAGGCCGCCGGCCTGACCGCGCTGCGCAGGCTCAGCGCCGAGTTGGCCGACGGGGTCCGCAACCCCGCTCGCTGACGGTCGGCTCGCCATGCCCTTGATCGACTCCATTACGCCGAGCTGGCGTGGTCACAGACGCCAGGACCCCGCCACTTCGGCGAACTGGTGTCGATCATGCGCGAGCGCGACCCGGCCGTCCGAGATCTTGGTACGAAACGGCCCTCACAGGGGCCGAAACCTACCAAGATCTTGAAGGCGTTCCGCGTGAGCGGGAGGGTGGTCAGCGCCTACTGCTGTCGGCCTGCTCGGATGGGCGCTGGCCGGGCGGGGCGGGCGGCCCGTCTCCGGGCGGCCCGTCGCCGGGCGGCGTGAGCGCGTCGGCGGCGGTGGTGTGGCGCAGCACGCCGCGGCGTCCGGCGAGCGCGTCCGCGATCGCCGCGCGCGTGGTGGGGGTCAGCACGTCGGGCAGTTCCTGCGGCGGCCACCACCGCGGCAGGCACCCGGCCGCCGGCTCGTCAGGCGGCCCGGCGTCGGCCGGCTCGGCGCGGAACACGTGCACCAGCACGTCGGGGTGCGAGCGGCACCGCCCGGCCGGTGGGGCGGGCGCCGGTGGACCGGTGACCCGGTAGAGGCCGACCAGGTCGGTCAGCTCCACCGCCCAGCCGGTCTCCGCGCGGACCGCCCGGACGGCGGCGTCCGCCGGGCTCTCGTCGTGGCGCAGCCGCCCGCCCGGCAACCCCCAGCGGCGGGCCCCCTCGGACCGGCGGCAGAGCAGCAGCCGGCCGGACCCGTCGGTGACGACAGCGGCGACCGCCCAGGTGAGCGGGCTCATGGACAAAGAGCCTACGACCGTGCAAACCAGAAGTCATCCGACCCGCGCGGCAGGCGGCCCGGGGTGCCGCACACACGGTCCGCACCGGTACCGTGTGCACCCGTGACCCTCGCCCCGATGACCCCACTGGCGACCATGCCCAGCCCCAGCACCGCCGTCTGGCAGCTCGGTCCGGTTCCGATCCGGGCGTACGCGCTCTGCATCATCCTCGGCATCGTGGTGGCCTGCGTGGTCACCGAGTACCGGCTGCGCCGCCGAGGCGTGGCGCCGGGCGCGGTGCTCGACATCGCCGTCTGGGCCGTGCCCGCGGGCATCATCGGCGCGCGGATCTACCACGTGATCACCTCGCCGGAGAAATACTTCGGCGCCGGCGGCGAGCCGATCAAGGCGCTCTACATCTGGGAGGGCGGTCTCGGCATCTGGGGCGCGGTGGCCGGTGGTGCGGTCGGCGCGTGGCTCGCCGCCCGGCAGCTCGGCATCCCGTTCACCGTCGTCGCCGACGCGCTGGCACCGGGGCTGCCCCTGGCGCAGGCCGTCGGCCGCCTGGGCAACTGGTTCAACAACGAGCTGTACGGCGGGCGGACCACGCTGCCGTGGGGCCTGGAAGTGCACGTGATGGACCAGGACAACCCCGGTCACGCGCTGCGCGACGACGCCGGCAACCCGGTGCTCCAGCCGGGGCTCTACCATCCGACGTTTCTCTACGAGGCGCTCTGGAACGTCGGCGTCGCCGCGCTGGTGCTGTTCCTCGACCGCAAGCTGCGGCTCGGTCGCGGCCGGGCGTTCGCGCTCTACGTGATGGGCTACACGGCGGGCCGGTTCTGGATCGAGCTGATGCGCACCGACGAGGCGAACCTGATCCTCGGCGTACGCCTCAACGTCTGGACCGCCGCGCTGGTCTTCCTCGGCGCGCTGGCCTACTTCATCCGGGTCCGCGGTCCCCGCGAGTACCTGGTGCCGGTGGGCGAGCCGGCTCCCGTGGCCGGTCCGGCCGGCGACGTGTCCCAGGTCGACCTGTCCGCCCGGGAGGCCGCCGCACGGCCGGTCGCGCCCGAGGGCTACCGGGTGGTGACCGAGGAACAGTTCGACGCGTACCGGAAGACCGGCGTGCTGCCCCCCGAGCCGGCGGCGGACGACGAACCGGCACGGGCCGAGGCCGCCGACGGCGACGCGACGGGCGGCACGGACGGCGACGACAGCGCGAAGGCCGGCCGGGCCGACGGCGACGACGCGGAACCGGAGCGGGCGGACGCGGAGCGCACGAACGCCGGCCGGGCCGACGGCGGCGGGCGCCCGGCGGACCGGGACAGCTGAGCGGGGGAGTCATGCGCAGCGCGGTGGTGGTCGGCGCCGGCCTCGGCGGAATGGCGGCGGCCGGTGTGCTGGCCCGATCGGGCTGGCAGGTCACGCTGCTGGAACGCGCCGACCGGGTCCGCCCGGAGCCGACCGCCGTGGTGCTCTGGCCCAACGGGGTACGCGCGCTGCGCGCCCTGGGCCTGGGCGACGGGCTGGACGCGATCGCCACCCCGCTGCCCGACGGGGGTGTGCGCCGCCCGGACGGGCACTGGCTGGTGCAGGCCCGGTCCACGCCGGCCGAGCGGATGCCGGTGGTGGTGCACCGGGAGGACCTGCACGACGCGTTGATCGCCGGCCTGGGCGACCGGGTCGAGCTGCGTACCGGCGTGGCCGTGCGGACGGTGCGCGCGGCGTCGGGCGAGCGACCGGCGGTGGGCGACGGCCGGCACACCTACGAGGCGGACCTGGTGGTGGCCGCCGACGGCACGGACAGCGAGATCCGCCGGCACCTCGCCCCGGAGACCGCCGTGGTCAGCTCCGGGTGCGCGGCCTGGCGGGCGGTCATCCCCTGGTACCGGGCCCCGCAGCTGCCGGACGACCAGCCGGTGCACGGCGAGACGCTCGGCGCCGGGTACCGCTTCCTGGCCGCCTCGCTCGGCGAGCGGGGCACAGCGGGCGCGTCCCGCCGGGGCGGCGTCTACTGGGTCGCGACCGCCGCCGGCGCGCCCCGCCCGGAGCCGCCGGAGATCCAGCTCGCGCTGCTCAAACGCTGGTTCGCGGGGTGGCCCGCGCCGATCGGGACGCTGCTGGAGGCGACCGACCCGGAGGACGTCGTCCAGCAGGAGATCCGCGAGCTGCGGCCGCTGCCCAAGGCGTACGGGTTCCCGGCCGGCCCGGGCGGCGTGGTGCTGCTCGGCGACGCCGCGCACGCCATGCCGCCGCACCTCGGGCAGGGCGCCTGCCTGGCGTTCGAGGACGCGGCGACGCTGGCCGGGCTGCTGCGGGAATCGCGGCTGCCGGACGCGGTGACCGCGTACGACAGGTTGCGCCGCCCTCGCGCGGCCACGATGGTCCGGCAGACCCGGCGGATGTCGGCGGTGCTCCAGGCCCGGGGCCGGCTGGCGCTGCGCGCCCGGGACGCGGCCCTGGGCACGATCAGCCCGCGGCTGCGCAACACCGCAGCCGCGGCGGCCGCCGCCTGGCAGCCGCCGTCCTGACCGTCCGCGTGCGGCCCGTTCCTCAGCGGCCCGTCCGCGCGCGGCCGTCCCGCAGCGGCCCGGTCCCCGGGCGGGCGGGCCGCGCCGGTGCTCAGATGACGGCGGCGGGCTCGGCGATGCAGGCGGTGCCCACCCGGCGGAACCCGACCCGCAGGTAGACGCGGGCGATGTCCTCGCTGCCGGCGCTGAGGAAGACCAGGTCGGTGCCGGCGGCGCGCAGCTCCCGCGCGAGGGTTGCGGTCACCGCCGCGCCCAGCCCGCGCTGCCGGGCGGACGGCAGCGTGGCCACGCCGGCGATCTCCGCCACGTCGTCGACCCGCATCGCCATCCCGCTGGCGAGCGCGCCCTCGCCGGGCGTCCCGGCGAGCACCGAGACGCGCCGCCCGTCGGCGACCCGGGTCGCCTCCTCCTCCAGCGCTGCCACGTCCAGCTGGGCGAGGGCGGCGTCCCGCTCGGCCGGTCCGGCGTCGCCGCGCGCGGTGCCGCCGTTGGCGAAGCCGACCGCCGCGACGGCGCGCCGCAGCGCGATGTCCGACGCGAAGCCGGGGTCGGCGGGGTCGAGCACCCGCACCGGTACGTCGCTGAACGTCTCCGGGTCGGGCAGCCGCTCCGGTTCCAGCAGCATCAGCGGCGCCTCCAGCACGCTGAGCCCGGCCGAGCGGGCCACCGCGAGCAGGTCCGGCTGGTGCTCGTGCACCCACTCGAACGCCTCCGGCAGGCCCAGTTCCCGCTGCCGGGCGCGCACGGCTGTCACGTCGGCGAGCGTGGGCGCCTCGTCGGCGTCGAGCCGGGGCCGGGCGTAGAACGGCCATCCGGCGCCGTCCCGGACGAACAGCACCAGGGCGCCGTGATCCTCGGTCCGGGCCCCGTCGCGGGGCACCGCGTCGTAGAACCGCTCCAACCGGTCGAGTACGTCAGCGCGTGCGAGATCCACCGCGCGAGACTACACGTCCCAGCATCTGGAAGTGTGATCAATCTGAACTGGCCTTGCGCCGGAAGCCCTAACGTAGACTCAATAAACCGCAGAGGGCCGACGTCGTCCCCATCATGATCCATCCTGAGTGACGACAGGAGGCCCGGTGGCCTTTCCGTACCCTCACAGCCCGCAGTCGGCCCCACAGGCGACCGGGCTCTACGACCCCGCGTACGAGCACGACGCCTGCGGCGTGGCCTTCGTGGCCGACCTGCACGGGCGGCGCTCGCACCAGGTCGTCGCGAACGGCCTCGGGGCGCTGTGCCGGCTGGACCACCGGGGCGCCCGGGGCGCGGAGCACAACACCGGGGACGGCGCCGGCATCATGATCCAGGTGCCGGACGCGTTCCTGCGCGCCACCGTCGACTTCCCGCTGCCCCCGGCCGGCCAGTACGCCACCGGCCTGGTGTTCCTGCCCGACGACGACGCGGCCGAGGCCCGCGCCCGCCAGGTGGTCGACAAGTACGCGCTGGTCGAGGGCGCCGACGTGCTCGGCTGGCGGGAGGTGCCGACCGACCCGTCCGGCCTGGGCGAGACCGCGCTCGCGGCGATGCCCCGGGTCCGGCAGCTGTTCGTGGCCGCGCACCGGCTGACCGGCTCGCCGGACGGCCCGGCCGGCTCCCCGCTGACCGGGCTCGACCTGGACCGGGTGGCGTTCTGCCTGCGCAAGCAGGTCGAGCGGGAGACCGCCGAGCGGGGCGTACCGGCGTACTTCCCGTCGCTGTCCGGCCGCACCATGGTGTGGAAGGGCATGCTCACCCCGGACCAGCTCCCCGCGTTCTACCCGGAGCTGACCGACGAGCGGGTGGTGAGCGCCATCGCGCTGGTGCACTCCCGCTTCTCCACGAACACGTTCCCGTCCTGGCCGCTGGCGCACCCGTACCGGTTCATCGCGCACAACGGCGAGATCAACACCATTCGCGGCAACCGCAACTGGATGCAGGCCCGGGAGGCGTTGCTCCGGAGCCCGAGCATCCCCGGCAACATCCGCCGGGTCTTCCCGGTCTGCACCCCGGCGGCCTCCGACTCGGCCAACTTCGACGAGGTGCTGGAACTGCTGCACCTGGCCGGGCGGAGCCTGCCGCACGCGGTGCTCATGATGATCCCCGAGGCGTGGGAGAACGACCCGGACATGCGCGCCGACAAGCGCGCGTTCTACCGCTTCCACGCCAGCCTGATGGAGCCGTGGGACGGCCCGGCGTCGGTCGCGTTCACCGACGGCGAGATCGTCGGCGCGGTGCTGGACCGCAACGGCCTGCGCCCGGGCCGCTGGTGGCACACCGCCGACGGCCTGGTGGTGCTGGGCAGCGAGGCGGGCGTGCTCGACCTGGACCCGGCCACCGTCGTCGCCAAGGGCCGGCTCCAGCCGGGCAAGATGTTCCTCGTCGACACCGTCAACGGCCGGATCGTCTCCGACGACGAGATCAAGACCGAGCTGGCCGCCGAGCAGCCGTACCAGGAGTGGCTGCACGCCGGACTGATCGAGCTGGACGACCTGCCGCCGCGCGAGCACACCGTCTACACCCACGACTCGGTACGCCGCCGCCAGCAGACGTTCGGCTACACCGAGGAGGAGCTGAAGATCCTGCTCGGCCCGATGGCCCGCAGCGGCGCGGAACCGATCGGCTCGATGGGCACCGACACCCCGATCGCCCCGCTGTCCACCCGGCCGCGGCTGCTCTACGACTACTTCCATCAGCTCTTCGCCCAGGTCACCAACCCGCCGCTGGACGCCATCCGGGAGGAGCTGGTGACCAGCCTGGCGTCCACCATCGGGCCGGAGGGCAACCTGCTCGACCCGGGCCCGGCGAGCTGCCGGCAGATCGTGCTGCCGTACCCGGTGATCGACAACGACGAGCTGGCCAAGATCCTCTCTATCGACGAGGACGGCGACCTGCCCGGTTTCAAGGCGGTCCGGGTCTCCGGCCTGTACCGGATCCGCGACGGCGGCGCCGGCATCAAGGCCCGGCTGACCGAGATCTGCCGGCACGTCTCCGAGGCGATCGAGGACGGCGTACGCATCCTGGTGCTCTCCGACCGGGACTCCAACGCCGACCTGGCCCCGATCCCGTCGCTGCTGCTCACCGCCGCGGTGCACCAGCACCTGGTCCGCGAGCAGACCCGTACCCAGGTGGCGCTGGTCGTCGAGTCCGGCGACTGCCGCGAGGTGCACCACGCGGCGGTGCTGATCGGGTACGGCGCGGCGGCGGTCAACCCGTACCTGGCCTTCGAGTCGGTGGAGGACATGATCTCCACCGGCGTGCTGACCGGCGTCGACCGGGTGAAGGCCGTCCGCAACTACGTCAAGGCGCTCGGCAAGGGCGTCCTGAAGATCATGTCCAAGATGGGCATCTCGACCGTGTCCTCGTACTGTGGCGCGCAGGTGTTCGAGGCCGTCGGCCTGGACACCCGCCTGGTCCACAGGTACTTCCGCGGCACCCCGAGCACCATCGGCGGCATCGGGCTGGCCGAGATCCACGCCGAGGTGGCGGCCCGGCACGCTAAGGCCTGGCCGGCGCCGGGCGCGCAGGCCGACGACCGGCTGGAGGTCGGCGGCGAGTACCAGTGGCGCCGCGAGGGTGAGCTGCACCTGTTCAACCCGGAGACCGTCTTCCTGCTCCAGCACGCCACCCGCAGCCGCCAGTACGACGTGTTCCGGCAGTACACCGCCAAGGTCGACGAGCTGGCCGCGCAGGCGGGCTCGCTGCGCGGGCTGTTCACGCTGCGCACCGGCGTACGCCCGGCGGTGCCGCTGGACGAGGTCGAGCCGGCCTCGGAGATCGTCAAGCGCTTCGCCACCGGCGCCATGTCGTACGGTTCGATCTCGGCGGAGGCGCACGAGACGCTCGCCGTCGCGATGAACCGGCTCGGCGGCAAGTCCAACACCGGCGAGGGCGGCGAGGACGTCGAGCGGCTGCACGACCCGGCCCGGCGCTCCGCGGTCAAGCAGATCGCCAGCGGCCGGTTCGGTGTGACCAGCGAATACCTCGTCAACGCCGACGACCTCCAGATCAAGATGGCGCAGGGCGCGAAGCCCGGCGAGGGCGGGCAGCTGCCCGGCAACAAGGTCTGGCCGTGGATCGCCCGGACCCGGCACGCCACCCCGGGCGTCGGCCTGATCTCCCCGCCGCCGCACCACGACATCTACTCCATCGAGGACCTGGCCCAGCTCGTCCACGACCTGAAGTGCGTCAACCCGGCCGCCCGGGTGCACGTCAAGCTGGTCAGCGAGGTGGGCGTGGGCACCGTCGCGGCGGGCGTGGCCAAGCTCAAGGCCGACGTCATCCTGATCTCCGGGCACGACGGCGGCACCGGCGCGTCCCCGCTCAACTCGCTCAAGCACGCCGGCACCCCGTGGGAGCTGGGCCTGGCCGAGGCGCAGCAGACGCTGCTGCTCAACAAGCTGCGCGACCGGGTCACCGTGCAGGTCGACGGCCAGCTCAAGACCGGCCGGGACGTGCTGATCGCGGCGCTGCTCGGCGCCGAGGAGTTCGGCTTCGCCACCGCGCCGCTGATCGTCGAGGGCTGCGTGATGATGCGGGTGTGCCACCTGGACACCTGTCCGGTCGGCATCGCCACCCAGAACCCGGTGCTGCGCGAGCGCTTCACCGGCCGCCCCGAGTTCGTGGAGAACTTCTTCCTCTTCCTCGCCGAGGAGGTCCGGGGCTACCTGGCCGAGCTGGGCTTCCGCAGCATCGACGAGGCGATCGGCCACACCGAGCTGCTCGACGTGGCCGGCGCGATCGACCACTGGAAGGGCCACGGGCTCGACCTGAGCCGCGTGCTGCACCTGCCCGAGCTGCCCGAGGGCGCGGCCCGGCGGGGCGTACGCGCCCAGGACCACGGCCTCGACGCGGCGCTGGACAACCGGCTCATCGAGCTGGCCGGGCCGGCGTTGCGCGACCGTACCCCGGTCCGGGTCGAGGTCGAGGTCCGCAACGAGCACCGCAGCGTCGGCGCGATGCTCGGCGGCGAGGTGACCCGCCGCTTCGGCGGCACCGGCCTGCCCGACGACACGATCGAGTTCCGGCTGCGCGGCACCGCCGGTCAGTCGTTCGGCGCGTTCCTGCCACGCGGGGTCACGCTGCGCCTGTACGGCGACGCCAACGACTACGTCGGCAAGGGACTGTCCGGCGGGCGGATCGTGGTCCGGCCGGACGCCGACGCGCCGTTCGTCGGCGTGGACGCCGCGCCGGGCCGCCGCGCCGAGGACCAGATCATCGCCGGCAACACCATCCTGTACGGCGCCACCGGCGGCGAGGTGTTCCTGCGCGGCCGGGTGGGGGAGCGGTTCGCCGTCCGCAACTCCGGCGCGGTGGCGGTGGTCGAGGGCCTCGGCGACCACGGTTGCGAGTACATGACCGGCGGCACCGTCGTGGTGCTCGGGCCGACCGGGCGCAACTTCGCCGCCGGCATGTCCGGCGGCACCGCGTTCGTGCACCGGCTCGACCAGCGGCTGGTCAACGCCGAGCTGGTCGACCTGTCGCCGCTGCGCGACGAGGAGCGCGACCGGCTGCACGAGCTGGTCCAGCGGCACTTCGCCGAGACGGACTCGGCGGTCGCCGAGGATCTGCTCAAGCGCTGGCCGCAGGCGGTGGAGGAGTTCACCGCCGTGGTGCCCCGGGACTACCGCCGGGTCATGGAGATCATGCGGGCCGCCGAAGCCGCCGGCCGAGACGTCGACGACGCGGTGATGAGCGCGCTCAGCGTGCCGTCGGCCGCGCCGGTACCGCCCGCGCCCCGGGCGGTCGCCCAGGAGGTGGCTCGTGCCTGACCCGAACGGTTTCCTGCGCTACGACCGGCGGCTGCCGGCCCGCCGTCCGGTGCCGGTGCGCATCTCCGACTGGCGCGAGGTGTACCCGCCGGCCGGCGAGGAGCTGATCCGCGAGCAGGCCACCCGGTGCATGGACTGCGGCATCCCGTTCTGCCACGACGGCTGCCCGCTGGGCAACCGCATCCCGGACTGGAACGACCTGGTCCGCACCGGCAACTGGGACGCCGCGGTGGAGTCGCTGCACGCCACGAACAACTTCCCCGAGTTCACCGGCCGCCTCTGCCCGGCGCCGTGCGAGGCGGCCTGTGTGCTCGGCCTCGGCGGCCAGCAGCCGGTCACCATCAAGCAGGTCGAGGTGGAGATCGCCGACGCGGCGGTGGCCCGCGACGGCCTGCGGCCCCGGCCCGCCTCCGCCCCGACCGGCCGGTCGGTCGCCGTGGTCGGCTCCGGCCCGGCCGGGCTGGCCGCCGCGCAGCAGCTCGCCCGCGCCGGTCACACGGTCACCGTGTACGAGCGCGACGACGCGATCGGCGGTCTGCTCCGCTACGGCATCCCCGACTTCAAGCTGGAGAAGCAGCACATCGACAAGCGGCTGGCCCAGCTCACCGCCGAGGGTGTGCGGTTCCGGACCGGCGTCGACGTCGGCGTCGACGTGACCGCCGAGCAGTTGCGCGCCGAGCACGACGCGGTGCTGCTGGCCTGCGGCGCGTTGCAGGGCCGGGACACCCCCGAGACACCGGGCCGGGCGCTGCGTGGCGTGCACCAGGCGATGGCGCACCTGGTGGCCGCGAACCGGGTCGTGGCCGCCGCCGGGGACGGGCGGCCCGCGCTGGCGACGCTGCCCGACGGTACGCCGATCGACGCCGCCGGCAAGCACGTGGTGATCATCGGTGGTGGCGACACCGCGGCGGACTGCCTCGGTGTGGCGCACCGGCAGGGCGCGGCCGGCGTACACCAGCTCGACCTCTACCCGCAGCCGCCCACCGAGCGCGACGCCGCCCGCGACCCGTGGCCGACCTGGCCGTGGCTGCTGCGCAACTACCCGGCGCACGAGGAGGGCGGCGAGCGCGTGTTCGCCGTCGCGGTGCAGGAGTTCGTGGACGACGGCACCGGCCAGGTCCGCGCCGTCCGGATCGCCGAGGTGACAGTGGAGAAGGTGGACGGCCGCCGCATCGTCACCCCGCTGCCCGGCTCCGAGCGGGAGATCCCGGCCGATCTGGTGCTGCTCGCCATCGGCTTCGAGGGCACCGAGCAGCAGCCCTTGCTGGCCCAGTTCGGGGTGACCCGCAACGCCCGCGGCGCGGTCGACGCCCGCCCGGACTGGCAGGCCGCCGACGGCGTCTTCGTCGCCGGTGACATGCACCGGGGCGCGTCGCTCATCGTCTGGGCGATCGCCGAGGGACGCGCCGCCGCGGCGGCGATCCACACGTACCTGGGCGGGGTGGGCGAGCTGCCCGCCCCGGTCGACCCGGCCCGCCAGCCGCTCGCCGCGCGCTGACCCCGCACCGGCCGGGCCGCCCTCGTCGCAGGGCGGCCCGGCCGGCGACGCCCTGCGCCTCGAACGATCGACGCATGTGAACGTGTCTGTCCCGTCCGGCCGATCTCGGCTATTCAATTCTTGCGAATGTTTCGATAGCATTACTGACCAGTAACAGCACCGATCCCTCGGCCACGCGCGCGGTCAACGGGCTCCACCACCCCTGCCCCGTGGAGGCTCTGCCATGTCCCGTCGCGTCCGTACCGCGCTCGCCGCCGTACTGGCGGCCGTTCTCGGCGCCGTGCTCCTGCCCGGCGCCGCCCGGGCCGCCACCGTCAACTACGTCGCTCTCGGCGACTCCTACTCCTCCGGGGTCGGCGCCGGCCCGTACGACCTGTCCACCTGCCTGCGCAGCCAGAAGTCGTACGCCCCGCTCTGGGCCGCGGCCCATTCGGTCACCAGCTTCAAGTTCCCGGCCTGCGGCGGCGCGGTCACCGCCGACGTGCTGAACAACCAGGTCGGCCAGCTCAGCAGCAGCACCACGCTGGTCACCATCACCATCGGCGGCAACGACGCCGGTTTCGCCGACGTGATGACCAGTTGCCGCTTCGGCAGCACGTCGAGCTGCGAGAGCGCGGTCAACGAGTCCAAGGCGTTCGCCACCGCGACGCTGCCCGGCCGGCTCGACGCCACGTACACCGCGATCCGTAACCGGGCCCCCAACGCCCGGCTGGTGGTGCTCGGCTACCCGCGGCTGTTCGAGACCGGCTCCTGTGGACTGCTCGCCATGAGCAGCTACAAGCGCACCATTCTCAACCAGGCGGCCGACACGCTCAACGGCGTCATCTCCGGCCGGGCCGCCGCGGCCGGTGGCACCTTCGTCGACGCGCGGCCGTTCTTCGCCGGGCACGGCGTGTGCGCCGCCGACCCGTGGATCCGTGACGTCAGCGGCGTCATCGAGGCGTACCACCCGAACGCCAGCGGCTACCGCTACGGCTACCTGGCCGCGCTGACCGCCGCCATCGGCTGATCCGCATGTGAGGAGGGGCCCCGCTCGACACCCGTCCGTCGAGCGGGGCCCCGCCCTGCCGGGTTGCATCGAGCGTCGACAATGGTGCGACGCCGCGTGTGACCCGGAGGTGACCATGCGCGAACCGGTGACCCGGCCGCGGCCGGTCCGTGAGCAGCTCCCGGCCGGCGGCCCGGAACTGCTCACCCTGCTGGCCCGGCTGCTGCGGCGCCCCCGCCGCGGCGATCGCCGGCTCCCGCTGCTCTGGCTGGTCCGGCCCGCCGGGGACGGTGCCGTCGCGGCCCTGCTGCGGCGTTTCGCGGCGCGCCGGGCCGGGCGGCGGGTACCGCACGCCGTGCTGGACCTGACCGGCCGGCCCGCCGGCGACGACGTCGCGGCCGTGCTGCGCGAGCTGCACCGGCAGCTCTCCGTGGAGGCGTTCGGCGCGCCCCGGCTGCGGTTCCGGCACTACCCGCTGGCCGACTGGCTGATGCACCAGACGCTCGCCGTGGACCTGGACGCCGCCGACAGCGGCCGGGCCGCGCTGGTGCGCCGGCTGCGGGACTGGCGCGGGCGACGGGCCGGTGAGGACCCCCAGGTCGGCGGCGACTCCGGCCTCGGCACCGCACTGCACCTGCTGCTCTGGCTGCTGTGGCGGGCCGTACCCAGCGTCGTGTTCCGGATCGCCGTCTCCGGCCGGGTGCCGCTCGTCGGGCGGCAGTACCGCTGGTTCATGCGCCAGCAGTACCTGGCGCCCCGGCAGTCGGTGACGTTCCTCGGCTTCGCCGAGCGGCTCACCGCCGGCTGGCGCGACGGCGAACACCCGGCCCAGGTGGAGAAGCTGCTGCTGCACGCGTTCCTGGAGGACCTGCGCCTGGCGTACCGGCGGCGGTTCTGGCGGCCCGGGGACTGGCGCCGCACCGCCTATCCGGTGCTGGTGCTCGACGGCGCTCGGCCGGACAACGTCGGGCACACGCTGGTCCGGCTCGTCGACGAGGTGCGCAACGAGACCGGCCGCAACGACCCGCTGCTCGTCGTCGCGGTCGCCGCCGGCCCGCCGCCGGAACCGGCTGCGGCCCGGCCGCTGGCCGAGGCCGAGGAGGCGTACGAGGAGTGGGCCGAGGCGCTGCCGGAGAACCGCCGGCTGCGCCGCCCCGGCGCCTGGCTGATGCTGCTGGAGGCGGACGACCGGGACGTCGACGCACCGGTGGGAGGCGTCCCGCCGGCCCTGGTCGCGCCCGACCCGCCCTGGTGGGCACGGCGGTTCCTGCCCGCCGCGGTGGCCCTGGCGCTCGTCGCCGGGCTGGGTGTGTGGGCGCACGGACGGTGGGCGCCGGACTGCCGCCCCTGGCCCACCGACCGGGTCGCCGTCCGGCTCGTGGCCGGGGAGTGCGTCGGCTACAGCGACACCGCCGGGCAGGTCTTCAACAGCGAACCCGGGCAGGACCGGCTGCGCGCCGTGCAGCGGCGCATCTTCGCCCAGAACCGGGCCGCCGAGGAGGTGTGGCGGCGCAGCGAGCACCGCCGTCCCTACCTGACCCTGGTCTACCTGGGCAGCCTCACCGGCAACCGGACCCGCGCGGACGAGGAGTCCTACGTCTCCGAGCGGGAGGAACTGGAGGGCATGGCCACCGCCCAGTACGCCCTGCTGCAGGAGTCGGCGGCGGCGGACGACGCGGCGCTGCTGCACATCGTGGTGGCGAACGCCGGGCGGCAGATGCGGCACGCGGGCGACGCGGTGCGGATGCTGGAAGGGCTGGCCCGCGACGACCCCACAGTGCTGGGCGTGGTCGGGCTGGTGGACAGTCGCACCAGCACGGCGGCGGCGCTGCGCGAACTCAACCGGGTCGGCCTGCCGGTGCTCGCCCCCACGCTGTCGGCCGACCGGATGGACGCCAACTCCAGCCTCTACCTGGCCATGTCCGCGCCGAACCGGGACCAGGCCCGGATGGTCGAGGCGTACGCTCGGCAGGTGCTGCGGGTGGGGGAGGCGCACGTCTACTGGACCACCGGCGACCGCAGTTCGCTCACCGACGACCTGTACGTCGCCACCCTCGTCGACGGCCTGCGGGAACGCTTCGGCGACCGGATCACCCGGCTCGACGAGTGGCGCAGCGGGCGTCGGCTCACCCAGGAGTGCGGCTACCCCGGCATGCTCTTCTTCGCCGGCCGCTGGTCGGAGTTCGACGGGTTCATGCGCGCGCTCAAGGAGTGCGGCGCGAACCCGCCCCGGCACCTGGTCGCCGACGACTCGGTGAACCGCTACATGGCCAACCCGGGGCTACGCGCCAGCGCGCCGGGCAACCTGCCGGTCACGTACGTGTCGAAGGCCGCGCTGGCCACCTGCGCGTCGCTGCGGGCCGCGCAGGCCGGGCGCGACGACGCCCGCGGCAGTTTCCTCACCTGGATCGGCGCGGACGGCCTGCTCGACCCGCCTCGCTGCCGCGCCGGGGCCGGCCCGCCGGTCGGCGAGCGGGTCAGCCTGGCCTACGACGCCACCATGATGACGGTACGCGCGCTGGAGAGCCTCGCCGCCCGGCTGCGCCACGCCGACACCGGCCGACGCTGGGAGCCCCGCTCGGTCAACCCGGTCGGGGTGCACGCCGAGGTGCTGCGGCAGAACGCCGCCGGCGGCTACCCGGGGGTCAGCGGCCTCATCCGGTACGCCCCGGACTCCGGCGAACCGGTCGCGAAGCGGCTGGCGCTGCTCACCGTCGCGAAGGTGCCCGACGTGGACGCCGCCCCGGTCGAGGTGTTCCACTGCGGCGTGGCCGACACCGGCCCCGACCCCGGCTGCCGCCTCGCCCCACGCTAGGCGAGATCTTGGTACGCCCACGCCCCGCACGGGGCGCCCGCGTACCAAGATCCACGGAACGAGAGGGCTCAGCTTTCATGCCCCGGTGACGCACGTGGAGAGCTGTGGGTCAGCGACAGCTACGACGGCCGGCAGAGCAGTCGCCGACATCGCGGAGCCCCACCCGGCACGACGCCGGGCGGGGCTCTCGTCTGCTCGTACCCCTTGAGGTCAGCGGGCCGGGGCCAGTTCCGCGGCCGGCGCCGGCGCCAGGTCCGGCACCGCCGGGCCGATGCGCCGCCGGGGCCACCGGCGGCGGCCGGAGGGTACGGCGAGCGCGGCCAGCGCCGCGGCCACCGAGATGCCGGTGAGCAGCAGGAAGCCCGCCGTGAAACCGGCCTCCCGGGGCAGCCCGCTCGGCTGCGGGTTCGCGGTGATCACGGCGCTGGCGAGCGCCGCGCCGATCGCGCCGCCGATGGTACGGATGTTGGCGTTCATGCCGGTCGCCGCGCCGGTCTGCCCGGCCGGCACGTTCGCCACGATCAGGTTGGCCATCGAGGCGAACGCCAGCCCGATGCCGAGGCCCACCAGACCGCCGGCGATTCCGACCTGCCAGCGGGTGTCGTGCGCGACGGTCAGCATGGCGGCGGCCGCCACGTTGAACACCGCGCCGGTGCTCAGCTGCGCCTTGGCGCTGAACCGGGACTGCAGCCGTCCGGCCAGCAGGCCGGCCACGAACATGCCGACGAGCATCGGCAGCATCAGCAGCCCGGCCTGGGTGACGCTGGCGCCGAAGCCGTAGCCGGCGCTGGTCGGGATCTGCGCGAACTGCGGCAGGAACGCGTACACGGCGAACATCGAGGCGCCGTAGAGCAACCCGACGAGGTTCGTGGTCCAGACCGCGGGCAGGCGCATCATCCGCAGGTCGATCAGCGGGTTCGCGGCACGGGCCTCGGTCGCCAGCCAGGCGGCCGCGAGCACCGCGGCCAGCATCAGCAGCCCGACCACCCGGCCGGAACCCCAGCCCCACGCGGCGCCCTTGCTGACCGGCAGCAGCAGCGCCACCAGCCAGCCGGACAGGAGTACGGCGCTGAGCCAGTTGATCCGGCCCGGGGTACGTACCGGTGAGCGCGGCACGAACCGGTGCGCGGCGAGCGCGGTCAGCCCGACCACCACCAGCGGGATCCAGAACAGCCACCGGTAGCCCAGGGTGGCCACGATCGGCCCGGCCAGCACCACGCCCAGCCCGCCGCCGACGGCCACGACCGCGGAGATCGAGGCCACCGCCGAGCTGACCCGGGCGGCCGGGAACTCGTCGCGGATGATGCCGAACGACAGCGGGAAGACGGCGCCGCCGATGCCCTGCACCACACGGGCGGCGATCAGCACGCCGATGCTGGGGGCGACGGCTGCCAGCAGGCAGCCCAGCGCCAGCGCGGCGAGCGAGAACACGAGTGTCTTCTCCTTGCCGACCATGTCGCCGATGCGGCCGATGATCGGCGTGAAGACGGACGCGGAGAGCAGGTACGCGGTGAGCACCCAGGTCACCGTGTTGGGCGAGGTGTGCAGGTCGTGCTGGATGGTGGGCAGCACCGGCGTGATCAGCGACTGGAGCATCGCGAAGAATCCGGTGCCGGCGGCCAGCACGAGGAAGGTGAGCCGGCGTGAACCGTGCCCTGATGAGTGGATCATGTGGGAGAACTCCCCGTTGTCGGTACGAGACTGGTGGCCGCTCGCGCAGTCGTGCGGCGGTGGCGGCCGGGTCGTGCGGGCGCTCAGCGGTCGGCGGGCATGGTGGGACCTCCCGGGTCCGTGTCGGGGCGCGAGGATCGCGGGGCCGGATGGCGGCCGGAAGTCCGGAGTAAGCTATCCGGAGGGGTGGCTCCGGTCAGTAACCGGAGGCTTGCCTCCATTAACCTAGCGGAGGGGTGCCTCCGGTTGCAAGGCGGAAGGGGTGACACGCGTCATGACCGACGCCGACGTGTCCGGCGAGGTCTTCGCGCGCCGCCCGAAACGGGCCGACGCCCGCCGCAACTACGACGCGCTGATCGCCGCCGCCCGCGAGGTCTTCGGCGAGCACGGCGCGGGCGCGTCGCTGGAGGAGGTCGCCCGCCGGGCGGGCGTGGGCATCGGCACGCTCTACCGCAACTTCCCCCAGCGGCGGAACCTGTTCGAGGCGGTCTACGTCGAGGAGGTACGCGCACTCAGTGCCTCCGCCGCCGACCTGGCCGACGAGCCGCCCTGGGACGCCCTGGTCGGCTGGCTGCACCGGTTCGTCGCCTACGTCGCCACCAAACGGGCGCTGGCCGAGGAACTGGTGCACGACTCCGAGGTGTTCCGCAGCTGCCGCACCGAGATCTACGCGACCGGCGAGCCGTTGCTGCGCCGCGCGCAGGAGGCCGGAGCGGCCCGGACGGACGCCGGCTTCGACGACGTGATCCGGCTGATCAGCGGGCTGGCCGCGTACCAGTTCCCGGACCCGGCCCAGCGCGACCGCGTCCTGGCCATCGCGCTGGACGGCCTGCGCCCGCCGGCGAGCATGAATTGATACCCGCCACGCTCCGCGATCGCCGAGAGCGTCGCGCGGACAATCGTCGGCGCGGTCCAGCGCGCCGATCTTGCACTTTCGGTCGGCGAACTGCGGCTTATGCACCCATCCTTCGGGGCCGCAAGAGCAAGATCGCCGAGGTGAGGCGGGTCGGGCGGCGGTTCCCGCCCGGGAACCGCCGGCCGCCCGCTCAGCGGTGTGCGTTGCTCGGCCGCCCCCACGGCCCGGTGATCGCGAACACGTACCCCGGCGACTGGATGTTGGCGAACAGCGTCTTCCCGTCCGCGCCGAACGTCGGCCCGGTGAACTCGCTGTCGTTCAGCTCGTTGCGGGCCAGCGGGTACGCCTTGCCCTGCTCGGTGACGCCGACCAGGTGCGACACGCCCTCGCCGTCCTCGGCCAGGATCACCCCGCCGTACGGGGAGACGGTGATGTTGTCCGGCCCGTCGTAGTTGCCGTTGTCGGCCTCCGGGTCGGTGTTCACCCCGAAGATGGTCTTCAGCGTCACGGTCTGCCGGCGCGGGTCGTAGAACCACACCTGCCCGTCGTGCTCGTTGGCGCTGCCGTCGCCGTGGCGGGCGTAGCTGGCCACGAAGTACGCGCCCCCGTCGCCCCACCAGGCGCCCTCCAGCTTGCGGCTGCGGGTCACCTCGGCGTCGGTGAACTGCTTGCGTACCGACACGGTCCGCGCGTCGCGGTCGGGCACCTCGACCCACTCCACCCGGTACCGGGTGCCGGGGGTGGTGGCCTCGGACAGGTCGGCCACGTGGGTGTCGCCGCGCAGGCAGCGCATCGCGGCGAGGCTGCCGGCGGTCCCGCCGTCGGGCCGCTGGGCCAGCGCCCGCAGTGCGCCCTTGCCGGCCCGGAAGCCGGGCGGCGGCGTCCACCGGAAGTAGAGGCCGTTGGGCCCGCTCGCGTCCTCGGTCAGGTAGATCGAGTGGGTGTACGGGTCGACCGCCACCGCCTCGTGGGAGTACCGCCCGAGGAACGTCAGCGGCATCGGGTCGGTGTTCGCGGACCGGTCGTGCGGGTCGACCTCGAAGACGTACCCGTGGTCCTTCAGGTACCGCCCACCGGCCCGCTGCTCGGTCTCCTCGCAGGTCAGCCACGTGCCCCACGGGGTGATGCCGCCGGCGCAGTTGTTGTGCGTGCCGGCCACGCTGACGTACTCGCGCAGCCGCCGCCCGTGCCGGTCCACCTCGATGGTGGTGGTGCCGCCGCGGGCGCCCGGGTCGTAGGTGAGACCGGGCAGCGCCGGCACCGGGTACGGCTCGTCGCCGCCGATCTCGTGGTTGTTCACCAGCACCGAGCCGTGCGGGCCGCGGAAGCAGCCGGTGCCGTCCGCGTCGCTCGGGGTGGGCTGCCCGGACTCCAGCAGCGTCGCGCCGGCCTGCGCGACGACGGTGTACGAGAAGCCGGGCGGCAGCGCCAGCAGGCCGGCCGGGTCCGGCACCAGATCGCCGTAGCCGACTGCCGGGCGGCACACGGGCCGGGCCGCGGCCGGTCCGGCGATGGCCTCCAGGCTGCCGGCTACCACGATGCCGAGTCCGCCGGCCGCGCCGCCGCGCAGCAGGGACCGCCGGGAGAGAGGTGAGGTGGTCACGTCGTCGCCTTCCTGTGCGCACGGTTCGCTGAGGGAAGGCAAGCCGGGCCGGGGGAACGGCGGGCGGCGCGCCCGCCCGACGTCGGGTGAACAGTGGACGAATCCCCGGTGCGGAGCGCCCCGTGCCGGTGCGGCGCGGGTCCGTTAGGGTTCCCCTCGATCGCAAAACGTCGGAGGGCGGACGGTGGGCAGACTCGCGGCGGCGTACCGGCAGGCGGTCGATCGGCATCGACGGGCGGTGCGGCACTGGGAGGCGGCCCGGCGGCTGCTGGGCGCCGCCGGCCCGGCGCCCGTGGGCAGCCCCGAGCTGGTCGCGCGGCTGGCCCGGCTCGGCGGTGAGCTGGCCGCTGCGGTGCCCGGCACGGCCCGCGTCGCGACCCACCCCGTTCCGGTACGCCTCGGCGCGGCGACCACAGTCGACGGCGCGTTCCCGGTGCTCGTGCCGGTGGGCGCGGGCGCGCACCTGGCGGTCGACGCGGACGCCCGCGACCCGCGCGTCGGCGAGCTGCTGCGGGCGGTGGTGGTGCGGCTGCTGACCGCCGCTCCGGCCGGCGCGATCCGGGTGGCCGGCATCGACCAGGCCGCCTTCGGCGCGGCGTTCCTGCCGCTGCGCCCGCTGCACGACGCCGGGGTGCTCGCCGCGACGGCGACCACCGAGGCGGAGACGACCGCCCTGCTCGACGCGGCCGAGCGGCACGCGCGTACCGCCCAGCGATCAGCACCGGAGGACCGCGAACTGCTGGTGGTGGTCGCCGCGTCCGCGCCGCCGCCCCGGGAACTGGCCCGGCTCGCCGCGCTCACCCACGCCGGCCCGGCCGCCGCGGTCTGCGTGCTGCTGGCCGGTCACCCACCGGCCGGGCCGTCCGCCGCGCCGCCGCTGGGCGCCACCACCCAGCTGCGCGTCACCGAGCGGTACACGCTCGTCGGAGACCCGCCCGGGCGCCCGTTCAGCACCGACGGCAGCGGGCTGGCCGCGCCCGTGGTGCTCGACGGCGACCCGTCGCACGCCACCGTCACCGCGCTGGCCCGCCGGTACGCCGAGGCCGCCGGCCAGGACGTCGTCACGTTCGCCGACCTGCTCCCGGCGCAGCGCTGGACCGGGTCCGCCGCCTCCGGGCTGCGTACCGTGCTCGGCCGGGCCGGCCGCCGGCCGCTGAGCGTGGCGTTCGACGACGCCACCCCGCACTGGCTGGTCGGCGGGCGGACCGGCGCGGGCAAGACGGTCCTGCTGCTCGACGTGCTCTACGGGCTGGCCGCCCGCTACTCCCCGGCGGAGCTGCGGCTGATGCTGCTCGACTTCAAGGAGGGCGTCAGCTTCACCGAGTTCGTGCCCACCGACCGTGACCCGTCCTGGCTGCCGCACGCCGACGCGGTGGGCATCGAGTCGGACCGCGAGTACGGCGTGGCGGTCCTGCGTGAGCTGCGCGCCGAACTGGGCCGCCGCGCCGACCTGCTGAAGCGGCACGGGGTCAGCCGCCTCGCGGACCTGCCGCCGAACGCCCGGCCGCCCCGGATCGTCACAGTCGTCGACGAGTTCCACGTGCTGTTCGCCGGCAACGACGCGCTGGCCCGGCAGGCGGTCGACCTGATCGAGGAGCTGGCCCGCAAGGGCCGCTCGTACGGCCTGCACCTGGTGCTGGCGAGCCAGAGCACCACCGGGATCGAGGCGCTCTACGGCCGGGCCGAGGCCATCTTCGGGCAGTTCCCGCTGCGGATCGCGCTGCCCGGCGGCGACGCCGTGCTGGATCCCCGCAACGACGCCGCACGCGGACTCACCGTCGGCGCCGCCGTGGTGAACACCGGCGCGGGCGCACCCGGCGCGGACGTCGAGGTGCGGTTCCCCGACGCGCACGCCGCCTCGGCCGACCTCGCCGCCCTGCGCCACGAGCTGCACGCGGCCCGCCCCGCCGGGGCGCGCCCGCCTGCCGTCTTCCGGGGACACGAGACGCCCCGGCTCACCGACGACCCCGCCTGGACGGCGCTGACGCCGGGCGCCGACCCGCCGTACGCACTCGTCGGCCGCGTGGTCGACGTCCCCGGCAACCCGGCCGGGTTCGCGCTCGACGGCAGCCCCGGCCGGCACCTGGCGGTGGTCGGCACCGCCTCGGCCGGCGCGGACGTGCTCCGGTCGGCCACCCTGTCGCTGGCCCGCCAGCACGCACCCGGCACCGCCCGGTTCCTGTTCGCGCCGCTGGCACCGGGCACCACCGACACCGCCGACGACCTGGCCATGACGCTCGCCGCCGCCGGGCACCCGGTCCGGCGCCTCGACGCCGGCGCGCTGCGGGCCCAGTTCGCCGAGGCCGCGACCGGAGACGCCCCGAGCGCCGGGCGCACCTACCTGGTGGTGTTCGGGATGGACGCCGCCGCCACGACGCTCGCCGCCTCCGACCCGGCGACGTTCCGCTCCGGGTACGACGACCTGCGCGCCGTGCTGCGCCAGGGCCCCGCGCGCGGTGTACACGTGCTCGGCTGGTGGCGCGGGCTGCGCCGGCTCGCCGACGACCTCGGCGGCAGCGGGCACCGCGACGACGTGACCGGCCTGGTCGCGCTGAACGTCCCCGCCGCCGACCTGGGCCTGCACCTGGGCGTGCACGACCTGGCGTACGTCCCGCGCGACGGCCGTGCCCTGCTCGTCGACCGGCACGAGCACCGCACCGCGCTGATCGTGCCGTTCGCCGCCGGGAGTGATGGTTCCCCGTGAGGGCGAGGAGTGAGCCGGGTTTGCGAGCCCCGCAGTCGCGAACGGAAGACGGCCTTGTGAGCGCGAGGAGTGAGCCGGTTCTGCGAGCCCCGCAGTCGCGAACGGAAGACGGCCTTGTGAGCGCGAGGAGCGAGCCGGTTCTGCGAGCCCCGCAGTCGCGAACGGAAGACGGCCTTGTGAGCGCGAGGAGTGAGCCGGTTCTGCGAGCCCCGCAGTCGCGAACGGAAGACGGTCCAGCATGAGTGGATTCGACGAGTACGCGGCGCTGCTGCGGGAGCTGTCCACCCGGCAGCGGGGCGGGGAACGGGAGATCGCCGCCGAGGCGGAGCGCCGCCGTGGCCTCCAGACCGCCGTCGACACGCTCGGGCAGCGGCTCGCCGCCCAGGGTCAGCACCTCGACCGGCTCGGGCAGGCGATCGGCGTGCCGATGACGTCGGTCCCGGCGGAGGCGCCGGCTCCGGCGACGGTGGCCGGTGGGGGAGCGCCCGGCCGCGCCCCCGGACCGGGGGACGGGGTGACCGGCGGCGCAGCCGACGCGCCGGGGCGGCCGGACGTCGGGGCGTACCCCTCGGGGGGTGTTCCCGCGCCGCGGGCCGGCGACCCGACGGCGGAGCTGGCGGCGGCGGGCCGGCTCGCCGAGGAGGCCGACGGGTACGGGCAGCAGGCCGACGCGTTGGCCCGCACACCGGTGCTGCTGCCCACGTGGTCCGCGCCGGCCCGGGCGGTGGTGGTGTACGCGGGCTGCGCGCTCGCCGGTTCGCTGCTGATGCTGATCGCGATCGTGGGTTCGTCGCTGCCGGTGACCGGGCTGGACCTGGTGGCGGCGCTGAGCTGCGCGGGCGTGCCGCTGATGTCCTTCGTGGCCGGTCAGGTGGTGCTGGCCCGGTGGGGCCGCCCGGTGGTGGAGGGCGACGCGCCACCGGCCGGACGGTACGTGCCGCTCGGCTTCGTGATCTGCGCGCTGGTTTCCCCGTCCTTCTTCTGCCTCTACCTCCTCCTCTTCCGCCTCCTCCGCTGACCCCCCTCCCCGCCCGCCCTCGCCCCACCGCTGCGTCGATCATGGAGTTCCGGCCCCGGGGGAGCGGCACTTGTGGCTTTCGGGCGGGCGGAAAGCGCAAGATCGCGAAGGCGGTGGGGCGGGACGGGGCGGTAGGCTTCGCGCGGGTGGGTGAGCTGGGGGAGGGCGTGTGAGCGCGGCGGAGATCATCGCCAGGCTGGCGGCGGCGGCACAGAAGCTGGACGAGGCCAAGGCGCGCACCGCCGCTGCCGCACAGGACGCGGCCGAGGCGCGGGCGCTCGTGGCGGGCGCGCTGGAGGGGGCCACGGCGGGCCCGCTGATCGGGGTCATCGACTCGTACCGGCAGGCGCTGGCGCAGGCCGCGCAGGGTGGGGAGCCGGCCCGTCAGCACGTGCAGGAGACCATCGCGAAGGTGCAGGCGCTGGGCAACTGAGCCCGGTCCGGCATGCCGGTTTGCGCTGAGGGCGCGACAAGGGTTACCGCCGCGTAACTTTTCATTGACGTGTGTGAAATCGGACACGCATCATCGTGTCCACGATCGATCGGATCCCACCCGTCCCCCCGGGCCCGCCCGGGTGCCTCCCCCCGGAGGTGCAGCCCATGCTGCTCCGAACGATCCTGGCCGCCACCACCGCCGCCACCGTCCTGCTCGTCCCGGCCGCCGCCCAGGCCGCCGCCGCCGAACCCGCCGCCCCGTCGAACACGGCCACCGTCGCCACCGCCGCGGAACGGGCCGCCGCCGCGGCCGCCGACCCGGTGATCGTGGTCGGTGGCCTGAGTGGAATCTCCATCGCGTACGAGCCGATCGCCGCCCGGCTGCGCGCCGACGGCTACCGGGTCTCGATCTTCCAGTTGCCGAACCTCGGCCTCGGTGACATCCGCGAGTCCGCCCGGGCGTTGTCGTCCTACGTGGACCGGGTACGCGCCGCCACCGGCGCGGCCCGGGTCGACCTGGTCGGCCACTCCGAGGGCGGCCTGGTCAGCCGCTGGTACGTCAAGTACCTCGGCGGCGCGACCACGGTCGACCAGTACGTCAGCCTGGGCAGCCCGCAGTACGGCACGTACGTCGCGAACCTGGTCGCCTTCCTCGGGCTGGGCAGCTGTGCCGGGGTGATCGCCTGCCAGCAGATGACGATCGGGTCGAGCTTCCTGGCCGACCTGAACGCCGGGGACGACACGCCCGGTCCGGTGCGCTGGTCGACAGTGCGCACCTGGCAGGACGAGCTGGTCCGGCCGGTCGACAACGCAGTGCTCGCCGACGGCGCGACGAACATCCTGGTGCAGGCGTGGTGCCCGCTGCGGGTCGTCGGTCACCTGGGGCTGGTGCTCGACGGCACCACGTACACGGCGGTGCGCCAGGTGCTCGCCGGCGCCGCGGTCCGGCCCAACTGCTTCGCGGTCTGACACACGTGCCCGGGCCCGCCGCCGCGCGGACCCGGGCACGTCCGGCCGGACCCGTCGCGCGGGCCGGCCGGATCCCCGCGCGGTGCGGCGTCGGGGCCGGCGCTCAGTCCGCGTCCCGTCCCGTGATCAGGCCGGCGGCCCGCCAGGCCAGCGCGGTCACCGGGGCGCTGGTCCAGCCGGCCACCATCACCGGCAGCACCGACGCGTCGACCACCCGCAGCCCGTCCACGCCGCGCACCCGCAGCTCGGGGTCGACCACGTGCTCGTCGCCGGCGCCCATCGCGCAGGTGCCGATCGCGTGGTAGCCGCAGTAGCCGCGGGCCACGGCCGCCTCGACGATCTCCGCGTCGGTCGAGGTCGCCGTCCCGGGCACCGTCTCGGCCTGGATCCGCTTCGCGATCGGGCCGGTGCCGAAGAACTCCCGCATCCGGCGGAACAGGTCCGCCGCCACCCGCCGGTCGTGCCCGGTGGTGAGGTAGTTCGCCACGATGGCCGGCGGCGTACGCGGGTCCGCGTCGGTGATCGTCAGGCTGCCCTCGCTGTCCGGCCGCGTGACGGTGCCCAGGCACATCACGCCCGGCTCCCGTTCCAGTTCCAGCGCCTTGCCGGGGCGCGGCGGGGCGGCCGAGAACGGCGCCATCAACAGGTGCGCGTCCGGGCGCTCCAGCTCCGGGCGGGACTTGAGGTGGGCCGCCACGTCCAGCACCGGCAGGGCAAGCGGCCCGCCCCGGGTGAGCAGCCAGCGCAGCGCCGCCCGGGCCTGCCCGAGCGGGCTGCCGATGGTCATGTTGTGGCCGCCGGGTTCGGCGAGGCGGTACTGGAGCACGATCGAGCGGTGCTCGCGCAGCCCCGCGCCGACCCGAGGCCGGTCCAGCAGCACCGGCACCCCCGCCGCGCGCAGCGTGTCCGCCGGCCCGATGCCGGAGACCTGCAACAGGTGCGGGGTCGCGAGGGCGCCCGCGGCGAGGATCACCTCACCGGCCGCCCGGTACTCGGTCTCGCGGCCGCCGTGCGCCACCCGTACGCCGGTCGCCCGGTCGCCCTCGACGAGCACCCGCAGGACGACGGCGCCGACCTCGACGGTCAGGTTGGGCCGGCGTCGCACCGGGTGCAGGAAGGCGTCGGCGGCGCTGACCCGGCGTCCGGCGTGGATGGTGGCGGTGGGGTAGCCGATCCGCTCGTCGTCGTCGTGGGCGTCCAGGTCGTCGGCGCGGCGCCAGCCCAGCTCGGCGCCGGTGGCCACCATCTCCTCGGCGAGCGGGTCGGTGCCGGTGGCGATGGACAGCCGCACCGGGCCGCCCGTGCCCCGGTGCGGGGCGGGCCCGAGCGGGTGGTCCTCCAGCCGCGGGAACACCTGCGACATGGTGGACCAGCCCCAGCCCAGCGGTGCGAGGGCGTCCCAGTCCCGGGCCGCGCCGCGGCTCCAGATCATGCCGTTGACCGACGTCGAGCCGCCGATCATCCGTCCGCGCTGCCAGATTTCCCGGCGGCCCGGCCCGGTGGTGGCCGGGTAGTGCCAGGCGGTGCGCCGGTCGTCCATCAGCCGGGAGAACGCCTTCGGCACCCGCACGTACGGGCTGCGGTCCCAGCCGCCCGCCTCCAGCAGCAGCACCCGTGTCCCCGGATCCTCGGTGAGGCGGTTCGCCAGCACGCACCCCGCCGCGCCGGCCCCCACGATGACGTAGTCGAACTCCTCCACAGCGGACCCCCACTCGCGAGAATCCCTCTGACAGTAGTTGCTCGATCACATTCCGCGAAAGGGCCGGGCGGCGTCCGGGTCAGGCGGCGTCCGGGTCAGGCGGCCTTCGCCAGCGCCTCGAACTCGTCGTCGGTCAGCTCCACCTCGGCCGCCGCCACGTTCTCCTCCAGGTGGGTCACCGACGACGTACCGGGGATCGGCAGCATCACCGGCGACCGGCGCAGCAGCCAGGCCAGCGCGAGCTGCGCCGTGGTGGCGCCGTGCGCGGTCGAGATCGCGTCCAGCGGGCCGCCGGGCCGGGCCAGGTTGCCGGTGGCGATCGGGAACCACGGGATGAACGCCAGGTCGTGGCGCTCGCAGTGCTCCAGCACGTCCTCCGCGCTGCGGTCGGCCAGGTTGTAGAGGTTCTGCACCGACACGATCGGCGCGATCGCCCGGGCCGCCTCGATCTGTTCGACACTGACCTGGGACAGCCCGATGTGCCGGATCTTGCCCTCCTGCCGCAGCAGCGCCAGCTCGCCGAGCTGGTCGGCCAGCGGCACCTTCGCGTCGACGCGGTGCAGCTGGTAGAGCGGGATGCAGTCCAGGCCCAGGTGGCGCAGGCTCAGCTCGCACTGCTGGCGCAGGTACTCCGGGCGGCCCACCGGCCGCCAGTCGTCCGGGCCCGAGCGGGTCAGCCCGGCCTTCGTCGCGATGACCAGGTCGTCGGCGTACGGGTGCAGCGCCTCGCGGATCAGCAGCTCACTGACGAACGGCCCGTACGAGTCGGCGGTGTCGATGAACGTGACGCCCAGCTCGTACGCGCGGCGCAGCACCCGTACCGCCTCGGCCGGATCCTTCGGGTCGCCCCACACGCCGGGGCCGGTGAGCTGCATCGCCCCGTAGCCGAGGCGGTCGACCGGCAGGTCGCCACCGATCCGGTAGCTGCCCGACGCCTTCGCGGGCTGGGTGCTGGTGGCCATTCGCGGTCCTCCTGTGCTCGTTCGTACCTCGCGAGGCGGTGCTGTGCCCCGACCCCTGGACATTCCCCGAATCGTGGCGGCGAAGCGCTGGCAGTTGCGGCGAGCGGCCCCGGCGCACCGGGCCGCCGTGGGAGGCTGGGCGGGACGGTGGTCAGGAGGTGCGCATGGCCGCGACGCCACGGCTCGACTTCGCGCTGGACACGTACGAGTGCATCGTGCTCTACCCGGGGCCCTCGGGGCGGGCCCTGCCGGACGAGACCGTGCAGCGGCTGCAGGCCGAGCACCTCCAGCACATGCGGGCGCTGCAACGGCGCGGCATCGTGCTCGTGGACGGGTCGGTCGACGGCCCGGCCCGGGAACCCGACCCGCCGATCGGCTTCGGCCTGGCCCGGACCGGCTCGGTGGACGACGTCCGCAGCGTCATGGAGGCCGACCCGGCGGTGCAGGCCGGGCTCTACCGGGTCGAGGTGCTCACCTTCCTCTGCCCGGCCGGCTCGCTGGAGTTCCCGCTGGTCAAGACAGAGAGCTGACGTCTCGTCCGACGACCGCATGGCCGGACTGCTCACCCGTTCGAGGGGTGACCAGCGGCTGCCGCCCCGATCACCGCAGAGGCGCCGGCCAATGGACGGCGCCTCTGCGGGTCACGCTGCGTCAGACGATGCGGTTGTACCCGCCCCAGCTGCTGCCGATCTGGCGTACGTCGGCGTACGGTCGGCCGCCGTCGCGGTTGAAGTTGTTGGAGAAGAGCCACATGGTGCCGTCGGACTTGACGCCGAGGAGGTCGGTGAAGCCGTCGCCGTTGGCGTCGGAGGCGATGATGCGCTGGTACATGCCCCAGCCGGTGCCGATCTGGCGTACGTCGGCGTACGGCTGGCCGCCGTCGCGGTTGAAGTTGTTGGAGAAGAGCCACATGGTGCCGTCGGACTTGACGCCGAGGAGGTCGGTGAAGCCGTCGCCGTTGGCGTCGGAGGCGATGATGCGCTGGTACATGCCCCAGCCGGTGCCGATCTGGCGTACGTCGGCGTACGGCTGGCCGCCGTCGCGGTTGAAGTTGTTGGAGAAGAGCCACATGGTGCCGTCGGACTTGACACCCAGGACGTCGGCGAAGCCGTCGCCGGTCGCGTCGGCGTTGATGATGCGCTCGAAGTTGCCCCAGCCGGTGCCGATCTGCCGGACGTCTCCGTACGGTACGGCGCTGTCGCGGGTGTAGTTGTTGGAGAACAGCCACATCGAGCCATCGGTCTTGGTCGCCACCAGATCGTGGTAGCCGTCACCGGTCACATCGGCGATCCAGGGATCCCGAACCGGCGTCTCACCGCTACCGATGACGTTTCGGTAGCGCAGTGCGACATAGTTGCTTGCCGGGTGTGAGTCGATGAGACCGTCGGAGCCGCCGGTGAGGGTCTCGGTCGCGATCTTCATGGGGTACGACCCGAAGGCGTAGTACTCGAATTCGCCCGCCGACTTGTTGATCCAGCGTTTGAAGAGAATGACGTGTTCGGCGGCGGAGTTCAGTGCGTCACCGGGCAGGAGGTCGTTCTTGCTGATCTGACTGGCGACCAGACCGATGTTGCGGGTCGAGGCGGACGCGGACAGGTGCCAGGCCATGGAGACCATCCCCGAGCAGTCTCTTCTGTACCCCTTGCCGCTCGGGTCGGGGTAGGTGTCGTTCCATTCCTGGCTGTAACCGATGCTGTAGCGATTGTCGTACCAGTACTGCGCGCGGCTGAGGATTTCGTCCCGGCTGATTTCGCCGGCCACACTTGATGCGGCGAGTGCCGCCTGCGGGGCGCTCGTCACGGTGGCGCCCACGCCGACGGTGAGGCCGAGGCCGGCGGCCAGGGTGAGGCCGAGGGCCATGCTGGTGAGACGTCGAACAAGCACGTGATCCTGCCTTTCAGGAGGAGGGAAGGGGCTAGACGATTCGCCACGGGCGGAGCTGCGGCGTGGTGGCGATCGCCGAGCTGACTAGGCGGTGCAGGGTGTCGGTGGCCTCTTCGACGTCATCGCTGTCGATGAAGGCGATGACGTCGACGGCGTGCGGACCGGCGCGGATTCGGATGTGTTCGACCCTGCTGGCTGCCGTGGTCTGCGCGTAGAGCAGGTCTCGCAGCACCAACGGTTCGATCGGCGCCGCTGCGCCCAGTGGTGCGATACGGATGTATGTCGCCACCATCGCGTTCATGTCCCCGGGTGCGCGAGGATCGGGGCGCCCCAGCCGAAGCCTTCGGCCAGTGCCCCGACAGTCCCGTGATCGGCGACCAGGACGACGGCAACCGCCATGGCGAGGGAAGCGGCCACGATCAGGTAGCGATACGAAATAAATAGACGCATATCGATGCACCTTCTTGTGAGGGGTGGCTTTCGAATTTCATTGGTTAATCGCGCTGCCTTGCGGATGTCTCCGGTGCGCTGAAATGAGCATCGCGGGCCGGGGGGGGTGTTGTCACCAGGTCCGGGATGGCGCAAGCCCGCCCGGCGGGATCACGCCACCATCCCCTCGCGGGGACCCCGCAGACGATCACGGCCCGGCAGAATGCTCGTTGCCGGCCTACCGTGGGGGAGGAGCGAGGTGTTCGACCTGCTGGGACTGTCGACGCAGCACGAGATGGTCTACCGAGCGATGCTGGAGCGACCCGACCTGAACGTCGCCGGGTTGAGCCATCACCTGGCCGTTCCCGCCGACCAGGTGCGCGAAGCGCTGGATCTGCTGGCGGACCTCGCACTGATCCGGTTGGACGCCCAGAGCGGGCACGCCCGGGTGGTGCGCCCCCAGGCCGGGCTGATGGCACTGCTCGCCAAGGTGGAGGCGGAGGTCGTCGTCCGGCAACGGCAGGTGGAGGCCACCAGGGCCGCCATCGCCGCGATCGCCACGGCGCATGACGATCACCGCCGGGTGGGGGAGGGGCGACTCCTCGACGGCGTCGACGCCGTACGGGAACGCTTGACCGAATTGGCTCACGACGCCCGAACCGAGTGCTTGTCCTTCACCACGGGCCGCGGGCAGCGGCCGGACACGATGCAGGCGGAAGGCGCCCTCAACCAGCTCGCCCTGGAGCGGGACGTCCGCATCCGTAACGTCTACCAGGACAGCTTTCGCAATGACCCCGCCACCCTCGCGCACGCCCAGTGGATGGCGAGCCTCGGTGCCCAGTCGCGCACCACGCCGACGCTGCCTATGCGTCTGGTCATCGTCGATCGCGAAACGGCGTTGGTGCCCATTGACCCCGACGATTCCCAGCAGGGGGCGCTGGAGTTGCGCGCCCCTGGCGTCGTCGCCGGACTCGTCGCGCTGTTCGAACAGGTGTGGCGCGTCGCGGCGCCCTTCGGTGAACCGAAGGCACCCGACGGGGACGGCCTCACCTCACCGGAGCGCGAGTTGCTACGGCTGCTCGCGGCCGGCCACACCGACGAATCGGCGGCCCGCAAGCTCTCGATCTCACTGCGTACCGTTCAGCGTATGATGACCGCCCTCGCCGAGCGGCTGGGCGCCTCCAGCCGGTTTCAGGCCGGCGTCCAGGCCAGCCAACGAGGTTGGCTGTGAGCCCCGGCATGGTTCCTCTGCCAAGGAGTACGATTTCCGCCGCGCGGTCGCCGTTGCCCGCCATCACGACGTTCCGCTGCCTGCCCCGCCGCTCGTCGGCGCGGATTTCGCATGCGCGTCGAAAACCCTTCCGCCATCCGTAAGGGGTCGGCCCACAGGCCGACCCGGAGGAGAGACTAGCCTGATGGGCGTGACACGCCGCGCGAAGATCGTCTGCACTCTCGGCCCCGCAACCGCGTCCCCGGAGCGTATCCGTGGGCTCGTAGAAGCGGGCATGAACGTGGCGAGGCTCAACTTCAGCCACGGCAGTCACGCCGACCACGAGTCGGTCTACCGGCTGGTCCGGGAGGCGGCCGAGGCGGCCGGCCGTCCGGTCGCCGTGCTCGCCGACCTCCAGGGCCCCAAGATCCGCCTGGGCAGGTTCGCCGACGGCCCGCACGAGTGGCGCACCGGCGACTCGGTGGTGATCACCGGCGACGAGGTGGTGGGCACCAAGGAGCGCGTCTCCTGCACCTACCGCAAGCTGCCGCAGGAGGTGAAGCCGGGCGACCGGCTGCTGATCGACGACGGCCGGGTCGCGGTCGAGGTCAGCGACGTCACCGGCAACGACATCCGGTGCCTGGTCACCGAGGGCGGCCCGGTTTCCAACAACAAGGGCGTCTCGCTGCCGAACGTCGCGGTGAGCGTCCCGGCCCTGTCCGACAAGGACGCCGAGGACCTGCGCTTCGCCCTCGGCCTCGGCGTCGACCTGGTCGCGCTCTCCTTCGTCCGCTCGCCGGAGGACATCAAGCTCGTCCACTCGATCATGGACGAGGAGGGCGTGCGCCGCCCGGTCCTGGCCAAGGTCGAGAAGCCGGAGGCGGTCGACCACCTGGAGGCGATCGTGCTCTCCTTCGACGGGGTCATGGTCGCCCGCGGCGACCTCGGCGTCGAGCTGCCGCTGGACCAGGTGCCGCTGGTGCAGAAGCGTGCCGTGCAGCTGTGCCGGGAGAACGCCAAGCCGGTCATCGTGGCCACCCAGATGCTCGACTCGATGATCGAGAACTCGCGCCCGACCCGCGCCGAGGCCTCCGACGTGGCGAACGCGGTGCTCGACGGCGCGGACGCGGTGATGCTCTCCGGCGAGACCAGCGTCGGCAAGTACCCGGTGCTCACCGTCAGCACCATGGCGAAGATCATCACCACCACCGAGGCCGGCTCGATCGCCGTCCCCCGGCTGCAGCACGACCCGCGTACGCACGGCGGCGCGCTCACCGTCGCCGCCTCGTCGATCGCCCGGGCCATCGGCGCGAAGGCCATGGTCGCGTTCTCGCAGACCGGTGACACCGTCAAGCGGCTGGCCCGGCTGCACTGCGACCTGCCGCTGCTGGCGTTCACGCCGGTGCCGGAGGTGCGCAACCAGCTCGCGCTGTCCTGGGGCGTGGAGACGTTCCTGATGCCGTTCGTCCAGCACACCGACGACATGTTCCGCCAGGTCGACCAGGCGCTGCTCGGCCTCAACCGGGCCAATCCGGGCGACTACGTGGTGATCGTGGCGGGCAGCCCGCCCGGCACTCCGGGCTCCACCAACACCCTGCGTGTGCACCAGCTCGGTTCGCTGGTCGACGCCGCCTCGGCGCGAGCTCTCCAGTGAGCGCGAGGAGTGAGCCGGGTTTGCGAGCCCCGCAGTCGCGAACGAAGGTGACGCAGTGAGCGACAGTTCGGTGGCGACCGGGCAGGCGGCGGTCGACCAGTTGCTGGAGGTGCTCGACCTCGCCCGTGCCGGGGAGATGACCTTCCGGGGGATGAGCCCGCCGGTGGGCCCGCAGCGGGTCTACGGCGGCCAGGTCGCCGGCCAGGCCCTGGTCGCGGCCGGCCGCACCGTCGACGCGGAGCGGGCCGTGCACTCCCTGCACGGCTACTTCGTGCGTCCCGGCGACCCGGCCGAGCCGATCGAGTACCAGGTGGAGAACGTCCGCGACGGCCGCTCCTTCTCGGTGCGCCGTTCGGTGGCGTTGCAGCACGACAAGCCGATCTTCTTCATGTCGGCGTCGTTCCAGCGTCAGGAGGAGGGGCTGGACCACCACGCCCCGCTCCCGCCGGACGTGCCCGGCCCGGACGACGTGCCGACGATGACCGACCGGCTCTCCCGCTACCCGGAGCGCCTGGGCATCTGGGGGATGATCCCGCGCCCGATCGACGTGCGCTACGTCGGCGAGCCCGGCTGGGTCCGCCCCGGCGACCGCCCGGCCGAACCGCACCAGCGGGTGTGGATGCGCCTGGACGGCAAGCTGCCGGACGATCCGCTGCTGCACGCGTGCGCCCTCACGTACGCCTCCGACCTGACGCTGCTGGACTCGGTGCTGTCGGTGCACGGCGAGGTGTGGGGGCCGGGCGGCGTGGTCGGCGCGAGCCTCGACCACGCGCTGTGGTTCCACAGGTCGTTCCGCGCCGACGAGTGGTTCCTGTACGACTGCTGGAGCCCGTCCGCGTCCGGCGCCCGCGGCCTGGCCACGGGCCGGATGTTCACCACCGACGGCCGGCACATCGCCAGCGCGGTGCAGGAGGGGCTGCTGCGGCGCGTCGGCGGCTGACGGTCCGGCCGGTGATCGCCTGGCCGGTGATCGTCCGGGCGCGGGTCGGGGAGCCGGTCCGCGCGGCAGCGGACTAACCTGGCCGTATGCGTCTCTCCGCCCGGGTCGACTATGCCCTCCGCGCGGCCGCTGAGCTGGCCTCGGTCGCGGACGGGGGGACCACCGGGCGGAGCCGGCCGGTGACCGCCGAGCAGATCGCTCGCGCGCAGGACATCCCGCCGAAGTTCCTGGAGAGCATCCTGCTGCAACTGCGCCGGGGCGGCATCGTGCACGCCCAGCGTGGCCCCGAGGGCGGCTACTGGCTGGCCCGGCCCGCCGGGGAGATCTCCCTCGCCGAGGTGATCCGCGTCATCGACGGTCCGCTCGCGCACGTACGCGGGCAGCGCCCGGAACAGCTCGGCTACCAGGGGGCGGCCCGCGCGTTGCAGGACGTCTGGATCGCGCTGCGGGCCAGCGAGCGGGAGATCCTGGAGCTGGTCACCATCGCCGACGTGGCCGCCGGCGCGCTGCCCGGCAGGGTCAACGAGCTGGCCGCCGACCCGCGCGCCTGGAGCTGACGGCAGCTTCCGCACACCCCGGCACACCGTCCGGCGTCTCCTACCAACCGGATGGGGGACTTGACCCGGGGTGCCCTCGTGCCGCATTGTCGACCAAGTCGATAGGAGATACCGAAAAGTCAGGGGGCGCTCGTGCGCAAGCTGCTGGTCCTCGCCCTCGTCGGGCTCGCCGCGCAACTCGTCGACGGCGCGCTCGGCATGGCGTACGGGCTGACCTCCTCGACGCTTCTCCTGTTCGCCGGCGTGGCGCCGGCCGCCGCGTCCGCCTCGGTGCACCTGGCCGAGATCGGCACCACGCTCGCCGCAGGCGTGTCGCACTGGCGCTTCGGCAACGTCGACTGGAAGGTGGTCGGCCGGATCGCACTGCCCGGCGCGATCGGCGCGTTCGCCGGGGCGACCTTCCTCAGCTCCATCTCCACCGAGGCGGCGGCGCCGTGGATGGCCGCCATCCTGTTCACGCTCGGCGCGTACCTGCTGGTGCGGTTCTCCCGGCCGCTGCGCGCCAACCGCGCCGCCGGCCGGCTGCGCAGTCGCTTCCTCGCCCCGCTCGGCCTGGTCGCCGGTTTCGTCGACGCCACCGGCGGCGGTGGCTGGGGGCCGGTCGCCACCCCGGCGCTGCTGGTCTCCGGCCGGATGGAACCCCGCAAGGTCATCGGCTCGGTGGACACCTCCGAGTTCGTGGTGGCCGGCGCGGCCAGCATCGGCTTCCTCATCGGCCTGGGCTCCGAGGGGTTCCTGCTGCCCACGGTGGCCGCGCTCCTGGTCGGCGGCCTGATCGCCGCGCCCATCGCGGCCTGGCTGGTCCGCATCGTCCCCGCCCAGCTGCTCGGCGCCGTGATCGGCGGCGTGATCGTGCTGACCAACGCCCGTACGCTGCTGAGCGCCGGTGGCGTGGGCGGCTCGGTGCCGGTGGTGGTGTACGCGCTGCTCGGCGCCGCCTGGCTGGTCGCCGTCGGGCTGGCGGTGCGCGCGCTGCGTCGTGCCCGCCGGGCCCGCGCCACCGTCGACGTGGCCCTGACCTCCGCGGCGCCGGCCGAGGCCGCGCTTGCCTCCGCGTCGCCGGCGGGGGCCGCGTCCGCCTCCGCGTCGCCCGCCGAGGCGGGGGAGCCCGCCCAGTCGGGGGAGTCCGTCGAGCCGGCGGACGCCGCGAAGCCGGGGCTGGCCCCGGAGCCGGTGGCCACCGCCGAGACCGCCGAGACCGCCGATGCCGCGGAGTCGCGGAAGCTCGCCGCCGCTGTCGAGGGCTGAGCCCGCTCGCGGTCCCGGGCCGCGCCATCGCCCCGCGGTGCCATCGCCCGAGTGGGGTCTGGCTCGGCGTGTCGTCCGCCGGAAAGAGATGCCCCCGCTGACCGGTATGCCTCTCGGTCATATTTATGGGTCTTGTGACGTGTCTGTGGGTGGTTGGGCGCGTCGTTGATGGCGCACGCCGTTGTCCTGCCTAGGTTCTGGCTTGTCGA